>JAICSD010000072.1 GCA_025937075.1 Vicinamibacteria bacterium
AAGACGCGCAATCCGATGATTCCCGCGGCGGTCGGCGCAGCGATCGCGATCGTCGCCGCAATTGTGCTGATCGGACGTCCGTGGGGAGCGGCTTCGCTGCCGGGGTCCGGGATCCGGGGCTCGGGATCCGTTGGTTCCCTGACGCCAGATAATTCCCGGACCGCAAGCGCCGTCCGAGGCGAACCTGGAACCCCGGACCCCGGATCCCGAGTCCCGAGCCCCGCCGCAGCGTCAGCAGCGCCGCCCGCAACGGGCGTGAACGGCGAGCTGACGGCCATTCGTCGTGTCTGGGTGCGAATCATCACCGATGGCAATCGCGTGGAACGCGAGCTGCCCGAGGGTACGCGAGTTCCGCTGCACGCGCAGCGCACGCTCACGCTGCGCATTGGCGATGCGGGGGCCGTCAAGATGGTCGTCGACAATCGCGATCAGGGTCCGCTCGGACGCGACGGCGAGGTCGTGGTGCGAACCTTCACTGCCCCGCCGTCAGAGCGCTGAATCCTTCAGGATTCGGCATTCGGCATCGTCAGGCCCGGCCGGCGAACTCGCGCGTCTCGGTGTGGACCTTGACCTTCTCCCCTTCCTTGATGAACAGCGGCACGCGAACCTGAAGGCCCGTTTCGAGCGTCGCCACCTTCGTGACACCGCCGCTCGCCGTATCCCCGCGAACGCCTGGTTCGGTGGACGTCACCGTCAGCTCGACGTGCGGCGGGAACTGCACCGCAATCGGATTGCCGTTGTACTTCTGAATCTGCACGATGACGGTGTCGACGAGGAGAAAGCGGTCGTCGCCGAGCGATTCCGGCCGGAGCGTCAGCGTCTCGAACGTCTCCTGATCCATGAAGTGGTGCCCGCCTGCGTCCGCGTACAGGTAGGCCGCTTCAATCGTCTCGAGATCCGGCTCGGCGAACTTGTCGCCAGCCCTGAAGGTCCTGTCGAACACCGCGCGCGTCAGCAGATTGCGCATCTTGATACGCACGAGCGTCTGCCCGCCGCGGGCCGTGGGCTTCGAGACCTCTACGTCGAGACAGTGGAACGGCGCGCCGTCCAGCTCGAAGAACATCTTGCGCTTGATCTCGATGGCTTCGATGAGTGCTGCCATGCGCTCCTGTCCGACGCTTCCGCGATCAGCCCGCTCTTTTGGCGCTCCACTTCACCGGCTTCTGCCCTCCGGTCGCGCCATCCATCTCGTTTCCGGTCACATGACCGGTGTACTGGACGCCACCCGCCGTGAAGGTGATCTCGTCGCCGCGCAGCTTACCGCCTGAAATCGGCGCGCTGCCGAGCGTTCCAGCGACTGACTGGAACTGCTGCTTCAGCGTGAGCGTTCCCTGCGGCATCTGCCACGTGCCTTCGACCTTGGCCGGAACGATCCACAACAGCGCGGTGCACCAGCTCGTGCACTCGTCCGTAATCGTCTCGGTCTGATCGGCCGGCCAGTCGTCCATCGTGAACGTGTTCGACACGACGCGCGTCCCTGGCTTGAGATCGAGGATCTTCGGCCGGAGCTTCAGATTGATCTGCGGCAGCAGGAACATCGTGATGACCGTTGCCTTCGAGAAATCGGTCTCGAACAGATCCGCCTTGACGAACGTCGCGCGGTTGGAGACGCCGGCCGCTTCGGCGTTCTTCTTCGAGAGCGCGACCATGTCGGGGTTGTACTCCACGCCCATCGCGCGTGCGCCGCGCTTGGCCGCGGTGATGACGGTCCTGCCGTCACCCGACCCGAGGTCCATCACGAAGTCGGTGGGAGTCACCTTCGCCATGTCGAGCATCTTGTCGACGAGCGCCTGCGAGGTCGGCACCCACACGACGTCCTTTCCGGCCTGCCCGACGGTGGGCTCGAACGGCTTCTGCGTCGAGGGCTGTGCAGGCGCCTGCGTCGAGGGCTGCGCCGGCGCCTGCGTTTGTGCGAGCGCCGCGGCGCACACCAGGGTGAACAGGAAAAGGAACGAAGCGGTGCGGACGGGCTTCAATGCGTGCATGAGTCCTCCCGAATAGCACCGGTCAGCCTAGCACGGAAGCCGGCTTGCCGCGCCGTCGCACGTCGTGCGCAAGGCCGCGCAGGCGGATCAGGCGGTCACGGCCTGGGTGCCTGGCTTGGGCACCGGGGCGGGCAGCGCGATCCCTGCGCGCTTCAAGAGCGCGTCCATCCCGGCCTTGTCGACGGCTTTGGCCATCGCCTCCTCCGGTGCGACGAGCTTCCGCGTGACGAGATCGATCAGCGCGTCGTTGAGCGTCACCATCCCGTGCGCCTTGTTGACCTGCATGATGGAGGGGATCTGAAACGTCTTTCCTTCGCGAATCAGGTTGCTCACCGCCTGCGTCGCGATGAGCACCTCGAGCGCCGCCACGCGGCCGCCCCCGATCTTGCGGCAAAGCGTCTGGGCGACCACGCCGCGGAGCGATTCGGACAGCATGATGCGGATCTGCGCCTGACGATCCGCGGGAAACTGATCGATCACGCGATCGACGGTGGACGCCGCCGTTGTCGTGTGGAGCGTACCGAACACCAGATGTCCGGTTTCCGCCGTTTCGATCGCGATCGCGACGGTCTCCAGATCGCGCAGCTCGCCGACGAGGATGATGTCCGGATCCTCGCGCAGCGCCGCCCGCAGCGCCTGCTTGAACGACTCCGTGTGCGTGTGCACCTCGCGCTGGTTGATCAGGCACTTCTGGTTCTGGTGCACGAACTCGATCGGATCCTCAATCGTGATGATGTGGTCCTGCCGCGTGCGGTTGACGTAATCGATCATCGCGCAGAGGGTCGTCGACTTGCCGGAGCCCGTGGGCCCCGTCACCAGGATGAGTCCTTTGTTCAGATGACAGAGCTGCAGCAGGTGCGGCGAGAGGCCGAGCTGCTCCGCGGTGAGGATTTTCGTCGGGATGACACGGAACACCGCGCCCGGTCCGCGGCGGTCCGCGAACACGTTCGCGCGAAAGCGCGCCAGCTCTGGAATCTCGTACGCGAAGTCCGTATCGTGCCGCTCGCTGTATTCCTTGCGGTTCTTCTCCGGCATGATCGGCGCGAGCAGATGCGCGAGATCGTCGCCGGTCAGCACGGCGGCGGATGCGTCCAGCGGCTGCACCAGCCCGTCCTTCCGCACCATCGGCGGCGATCCGACGCAGAGGTGGAGGTCCGACGCGCCGAGCTGGCACATCGCGGTGAACAGTTGATCGATCGGAGCGGGGCCGGTCATAAGAGGATGATTTCCGACATTTCGACGATGTGGGCGGTGTTGACGATGACGGTCATGCCGTCGGCTTCGAGGTAGCGGAACGTGTCGGGCTGGCGAGCCCAGTCGCTCAGCCGATCCCGCCCCTCTGGACGGTAGACGCGCACGAGACCCGTGAGGCGATGGTTGCCGGCGAGAACGATGGCGGCCGCGCGGCGCCGCGCGATGTTGTATCCCGGCTCCAGTGCCGCCTCGTTGTCCGGAACCGTCACGGTCATCACCTGGACGCGATTGAGCAGCACGATCTCGGGCCCGTCCTCTCCGTCCACCTCCAACGGAAAGAATCCGGCTTCCGAATTGAGCAGGTCTATGACGCGCTCGGGGCCTTCGTGCTTGCTGCTCGCACCCAGGAAGAGGTGCCCGCGAAGCGTGCGGCCTCCCGAGAGCATCACGGCGGCGGCGATCCGCCGCTTCTCGAACCGGTATTCCGACGTTTCCACGTCCGTGCTCATACGGCGGAGTTATCGGCCGATCCGGCGCGCAGCCGTTGCACGGAATTGCATGTGGTTTCGCGGGCCTGGAAGGCCCGCGCCACGACTCGCGGCCCTGAAAGGACCGCGCCACGATCGCCGCCGCCCATTGCACAACAATCTGCCCTGCACTATCGTGGCGGACGAATGGACCTGCAACGTCTGCCGCATCCGATCGTTCAACTTTCGCTGGATCTCACGTCGCTCGACGAAGCGCTCGAGACCGCAGCCGTGGGCGTGGACGCCGGCGTCGACTGGCTCGAGGCGGGCACGCCCCTGCTGCTCGCCGAAGGGCTGCACGCGGTCGAGGGACTGCGCAGGCGGTTCCCCGATCGTCCGATCGTCGCGGATCTGAAGACGATGGACGGCGGCTATCTCGAAGCCGAGATGATGGCAAAGGCCGGCGCCGACTTCGTCGTCGTCATGGGACGCGCGCACGAGGCGACGATTCGCCGCGTCATCGATGCCGGGCGCGATTTCGGGATCAAGGTGATGGGCGACAACCTGGGCGCGTCGGATCGCGTCGCGTGCGCAAAGTGGATGGAAGACCTCGGGGTGGACGTGATCGTCCACCATATCGGCTTCGACGAGCGGAACATGATCAAGGGCCTGAGTCCGATGGACGAACTGGATCGGGTCGTCGCGTCCGTATCCGTGCCGGTCCAGGCCGTCGGGGGACTATCGATCCCGCAGGCGATCGACTGTCCTCGTCACGGCGCGCCGCTCGTGGTAATCGGTGCGCCGCTGGTGATCGACGGCGCCGCGTTCCGTCCAGCCGACGACAATCTGTTTTCGGTGCTGAAGAAGATCTGCGACGAGATCCATCAGGTAAAGGTACCATCCTAGACATGCCCACTCAGCCCGCCGTCGTTCATTACGCGCTGGAGCCCGGAGCCGTCGAACTGCGGGAGATTGCCGTTCCGGAGATTGCCGACGAGGAAGTGCTGCTCGAAGTCGGGGCGGTTTCCGTGTGCGGCTCGGATGTGCACCAGGCGCACAATACGCACTCGTGGCCGGTGAACATTCCCGTCGTGCTCGGCCACGAGTTCGGCGGGACTGTCGCGAAGGTCGGCCGCGCGGTACGCGGCTTTCGTGAAGGCGACCGGGTCGTCAGCGAAACCGCCGCGCAGATCTGCGGCGAGTGCGAGTTGTGCCGCACGGGACGCTACAACCTGTGCCCGTCGCGCAAGGGCTTCGGGTACGGGGTGGACGGGGCGATGGCGCGTTTCGTCCGTGTGCCGGGGCGCTGTCTGCATCACATTCCCGATTCGCTGGCGTTCGATACCGCGTGCCTCACCGAGCCGCATGCCGTCGCCTATCAGGCGATGTGCGTGAACTCGACCATCCGTCCCGGCGATCTCGTCGTCGTGCTCGGGCCGGGACCGATTGGGCTGTTGTGCACGCGGATGGCGACGCTCTCGGGCGCCGATCCCCTGATCGTGGCCGGCCTGACCGCCGATACGCCGCGACTCGAGGCCGCATGCCGGCTTGGCGCCACGCAGGCGGTGAACGTGCAGAAAGAAGATCTGCTCGACGCCGTCCGGAGCCACGATCCGCTCGGCGCGAACGTCGTCTGCGACGCGTCGGGATCGAGCCGCACGCTCGAGATCGCGCTTCGTCTCGCGCGCCCCGGCGGCCATGTCATCAAGGTCGGCTGGTCGCCGGAGAAGCTCGCGACCGATCTCAACCCGCTGGTTCAGGGCAACGTCACGCTGCAGGGATCGTTCAGCCACAACTATCCCGTCTGGGAGCGCGTGATCCACCTGCTCGACCGCGGATTGACGATGCCGCACGAGATCGTCGGGCTGCGGGCGCCGCTCAGCGGCTGGCGCGAGGCGTTCGACTCGATGCACGACGGCCGCGTGATCAAGTCCGTCCTCGTGCCCTCGTTGTCCTGAGGACGCCGACCGCATGGGCACTCTGCAGGACCGGGTTGCCCTCGTCACCGGATCCACTTCTGGAATCGGCCGCGGGATCGCCGAACATTTTGCGTCGCTCGGCGCGAAGGTCGTCGTCCACGGCCTGATCGAAGAAGACGCGCGTGCGATTGCCGCCAAGCTTCGCACGGGCGGGCACGAGGCGGCAGCGGTGGGCGGCAACCTGACCGACGTTGAGGCCTGCCGCCGAACGGTCCAGTTCACCTGCGAGCACTACGGCGGCATCGACGTGCTCGTCAACAACGCGGGGTGCACGTCGCGCGCATATCTGGAAACCGCGTCCGTGGAGTTCTGGGACATGATGATCCACGTCAACCTGCGCGCGCCCTTCCTCTGCCTGCAGGAGGCGGTCAAGTCGATGAAGGGGCGCGGCGGCGGCTCGATCGTGAACATCGGATCCGTCAATGCCTACATCGGCGAGCCGAAGCTCGGACCGTACTCGGTCTCGAAGGGCGGCCTGATGACGATGACGAAGAATGCGGCGGCGGCGCTCAGCCGGTATCGCATTCGCGTCAATCAGATCAACGTCGGCTGGACGCTCACGGAAGGCGAGGAGCGCGTGAAGCGAGAAGAGGAGCACGATCCGGACTGGCTCCCGAAGGCGGTTGCGAGCCGTCCGTTCGGACGGCTGCTGACGCCTGCGGACGTGGCGCGCGCGGTGGAGTTCTTCGCGTCCGACGACAGCGCGCTCGTGACCGGGACGGTGATGGACCTCGAGCAGTACCCGGTCGGCGCGCCGCCAAACTGGTAACCGGTTCATGCCCCCGAGAATCAGCGTCTTTCCCAAGTGCTACTTCGACGAGCTGGTCGAGGGACGCATGTCGTTCGAGCAGTGGATCCGCGATGCCGCGTCGCTCGGCGGCGACGGCGTCGAGCACTACGACGGCTTCTTCAGGAGTTACGCGCGCGAGGACGTCGATCCGATCGTGCGGCTGATGCGCGACACGAACCAAGTGACGT
This sequence comes from Vicinamibacteria bacterium, assembly GCA_025937075.1. Next base: position 6,604 of record JAICSD010000072.1, read on the forward strand.
CGATGCTGTGCTTCTCTCCGGACTTCACGCATCCGGATCCCGATGTGCGGCGAGCTGAAGTCGAGCGGCAGAAAGCGGCAATCGATCTGACGGCGCAACTCGGCGCGCGGCACTGCCGGACGCTCAGCGGCCAGCGTTTTCCCGGATTGACCCGATCCGAAGGCATCCAGCGAACCGTCGAGTGCATTCAGCAGTCGCTCGAGCACGCGGAGCGGCGCGATGTCGTGCTCTGTATGGAAAACCACTACAAGGACGGCCGGTGGCGCTACCCGGAGTTCGCGCAGCCGGAAGACATCTTCCTCGAGATCATGGGGCGCATCGACTCGCCGCACTTCGGCGTTCAGTACGATCCGTCCAACGCGACCGTCGGCGGATACGATCCGATCGGGTTCCTTCAGAAGGTCAAGGGCCGGGTCGTCACGATGCACGCGTCGGACCGGTACCTGGCTCCCGGCGCGACGCTCGACGATTTGAAGTCCGCCGACGGCGCGGCGGGATACGCGGCCGCGCTGCGGCACGGCGAGACGGGCAAGGGCCTGAACGATTACGACGCGATCTTCCGCATTCTCGCGGACGCCGGGTTCGACGGATGGATCTCCGTCGAGGACGGCATGGATGGCCTCGACGAGCTGCGCCGCTCGGTGGCGTTCCTCGAGGAGAAAGCCGCGCAGTACTTCTAAGCGCGGATCTTCGGCCGTGGACTCACGCGGACTCTACGCGCGCATCTTTCTCCAATTGGCGAGGCAGCGCTGCGCCATCGCGAACTGCCCCTCGTTTCCCGCCTCCTCCTGCTCGATCAGGTAGTACTCGATGCCGCCCGTGCTTTCAGCGGCGTCGAAAATCTTCTTCCATTGGACGTCGCCTTCGCCGAAGGGGACGGCGTACTTGCGCGAGGCGCTCCACTCCTTGCAGTGCATGCTCTTGATGCGCCCCGGGTTCTTGTCGATCCACGCGACGGGATCCGCGCCGACTTCGACGCACGTGCCGACGTCGAGCTGCAGCGCGACGTCCTTTGGCGTGTTGGCGGCGATGACATCGAGCGGTCGCTGGCCGTCGACCGGTTTCCACTCCGCCTGATGGTTGTGGTACCCCGCAGCCATGCCGATCGATCGGAGGCGCTCCGCCGCGGACGTCAGCTTCTGCGCGACGGATTTCCAGCCGTCGATCCCATCGACACGCCCCGCGCTGGCCATCACGATGTACTTGCTCCCGATGATCTGGTTCAGCTCGATCGCCTTCTTCAGCCCGTCGTCCGTGAACGACGGCGTGCCGTTGTGGGTCGAGCGGCACTGGATGCCGAGATCGTCGAGGAGCTTGCGGACCTCCTTCGCTTTGTCCGGCGTCCAGTCGAAATACGGCGCGTAGAACTCGACGATCTGGTAGCCCATCTTCGCGACGGCCGTCACCGTGGCGTTCAGGTCCTTCGCCAGCTCGTCGCGCACGGAATACAACTCGAGGCCGACGGGGATCTCTTTCGCGAATGCGGCGCGCACGGACGCCGCGAACGGCAGCGCGGCGGTGGCAGCCAGGAAGCTCCGGCGTGAAAGCGGTGTGCGTGCATTCATAAATTTGTCCGCGTTAGTCCGCGTCGTCCGCGGCTAGCGTCGTCCGCGGCCCATCTGGGACATCGGCGAGTCCACCTTCGTGTAACCCGGCGGGATGTCGAACGTCGACGCGGGCAGCGGCTCGGTCTTCACCTCTGTGGCTTCGGTGACGGACTTCATGTGCATGCCGCCGATGGTCGTGTCCATCTCCTGTGCGAGCGGAAGCCCTTCGATCTTCTTCATCTCTTCGAACAGCGGCGCCAGGCGCTTCGTCATCGGGTTGCTGCCGAAGATGGCCGTCTGCGCATCATAGAACTGCGCGGCGGTGATGGGCGCCTGCACGGCCGTCGTCGCGCAGATGGTCTCCTTCATCATTTCGCCGAGCGTAACGAGGTAGTCGTCGCACGAGTAGCCGGCGAGCGTGCGCTTGTTCCCCGTCTTGCGCACGGATGCCTGTCCCGTCATGCTGCCGATCATGTTTTCCATCATCTTCGCGGCTTCGGGGTTCGTCTTCTGCAGCTGCGCCATCTGATCGGACATCGCCTTGCCTGCGGCTTCCATGTCCGCCCGCGTCATCTCCCAGTACTGCTTCTTCGCGTTGTCGATGACGGTCATCTTGCCGGTCGCGATGTCGACGATGACGTCCTGTTGCTGGTTCGCGACGCGGAACTTCGTCGGCGTCATGTAAATGGTCTGCGTTCCGCTGCGGGCAGCGGGTCCCTCGGCGGTGACCTTCGAGACGATCGTGAGATCGGCGGCCGCGGCGGCGCCGGGCAGAAGCAGGAGAGCCGCACAGAGCGCACGGATCCATCGGGGGTTCGACATGGAGCAGAGTATACATGGTGTACCCTCTTGCCACCGGAGGCTGCGCCATGACCAGATTCGCGCTGGGATCCCTCGTTGTCATCGCCCTGGTTGCGCCGCTCGGGCAGCCGGTCGTCAAAGCGGAATTCGTGTACGAGCAGGCGCCGTTCCCCTCCGCTCACGCCTCGACGATCGCCGAGACGCATGACGGGCTGGTCGCCGCCTGGTTCGGCGGCACGGCGGAGAAGAACCCTGACGTCGGCATCTGGCTGTCGCGTCTCAGCGGATCGCAGTGGTCCGCGCCCGTCGAAGTGGCGAACGGCGTACAGCCGGACGGAAAGCGGTACGCGTGCTGGAATCCCGTCCTGTTCCAGCCATCGAACGGGCCGCTGCTGCTCTTCTACAAAGTGGGTCCGAGCCCGTCCGAGTGGTGGGCGCTGGTACGCATGTCGGCGGACGGCGGACGCACGTGGTCTTCAGCGACGAAGCTGCCCGCGGGCATTCTCGGTCCGATCCGCGCGAAACCGGTGGAGCTCCGGCCGGGCGTGCTGCTCGCGGGGTCGAGCACGGAATACGACGGATGGGTCGTGCACATGGAGCGTTACAGAGGCGCGTGGACGGCCGATGCGCTCGGCGCTACGCGTTCGTGGGAGAAGAGCCGGCCATTGAACGACCCGAAGGAGTTCGGCGCGATTCAGCCGACGATCCTCGTTCACCCCGCGTCGGTGCTGCAGGTCCTCTGCCGCAGCCGCCAGGGCGTCATCGTCGAATCATGGTCGCAGGACGATGGACGGACGTGGGCGCACATGACGGCCACGTCCTTGCCGAATCCGAGCGCCGGCATCGACAGCGTGCGGCTCGAGGACGGCCGCTTCCTGCTCGTCTACAATCCGTCGAAAACCGGACGCGAGCGGCTCGACATCGCGGTGTCGGTGGATGGAAAGACATGGCGATCGGCGCTGACGCTGGAGAATTCGGCCGGCGAGTATTCGTATCCGGCGATGATTCAGACGCGCGACGGCATGGTGCACGTGACGTATACGTGGCGGCGCGAGCGAATCAAGCACGTTGTGATTGATCCGGCGAAGCTGTGATCGTGCTGGTTCCGGGGTTCCACGTTCGGTACCGGGTTCCAGGTTCCGCGTTCGAGGTTCAAGAGATGATTACTGGAGGAAAGGCCGCTCGGCAAGGATGGATCATCCTGGCGCTGCTACTGACCACCGGACTCCGTGCGGCGGCGCAGCAGCCGCCCGCGTCGACGCCGCAGTCAGGGCGGAGCAGCGGTCCCGGCCGCAGCACGAATCTCGGCACCGATCCGAACGGTAATCCGCTGCGGCTGGCGCTGAAGACGGGTCACGTCTCCAACTACGACGAGAAGAAGGTCAAGCCGTACTCGCTGCCGGATCCGCTGGTCATGCAGAACGGAACGCCTGTCCGCTCGGCGGAGATGTGGGTCCGCGAGCGGCGCCCCGAAATTGTGCGGCTGTACGAGACGGACATCTACGGCCGCATTCCCGGGTCCGCGCCGAAGGTTCAATGGCAGGTCACAGGAACGGATCCGGCCGCGCGCGATGGCGCGGCCGTGCGCAAGACGATCGTCGGCAAGGTCGGCGAGTCCGCCGACGCTCCGCGCATCAACCTGACGCTGTATACGCCGGCGGCCGCCCAAGGCCCGGTGCCGGTGATTCTGCTCGTGAACTTCCGCGGAGGTTCCGAGGGTGATCCGCCGGTTGCAGCCGACATCCTGTCCCGCGGCTGGGGGTATGCGACCGTCGTCTACCAGGAGATCCAGCCTGACAAGATCAACACGTTCGATCAGGGCGTCATCGGCGCGACGCTCGGTGCCGGCCAGAAGCAGCCCGGTCCTGATGAATGGGCCGCGATCAGCGCGTGGGCGTGGGGCGTCAGTCGGATCCTGGATTACTTCGCGACCGATAAGGCCGTAGACGCGAAGCGCGTGGCGCTCTTCGGACATTCGCGCCTGGGCAAGACCGCGCTCTGGGCATCGGCGCTCGACGATCGGATCGCCGCTGTCTATGCGAGCTGCTCGGGCGAGATGGGCGCCGCGCTCGCGCGCCGCGACTGGGGCGAGACAGTCGACGACATGGCGCAGAACTTCCCCTACTGGTTCGCGACGAATTTTCAGAAATACGTCGGCCGCTGGAACGAGATGCCGGTGGACGCGCACATGCTCATCGCGCTCAGCGCGCCGCGTCCCGTGTTCATCACCGGCGGCACCGGCGATCAGTGGGCGGATCCCAAGGGAGAGTTTCTCGCCGAAGTCGCGGCCGGTCCGGTGTACCGCCTGTTGGGGAAGAAAGACGTCGGAGTCACCACGCTTCCACCGCTCGATACGCCCGCGATCGACGGCGATCTCGGGTGGTATTACCACACGGGCGGCCACGCCGCGACGGAAGCGGACTGGAAAGCGTTCCTCTCGTTTCTCGGGAAATATTTCAAATAGGCGGAGCCAGCGCGCGCGCCGCTTCCTTCGAATCGCGCGTCCGGTCACGCCATCCGAATGTTGCGCTCCAGCGATTCGGGCGTCCTTCGACGGCATCCGCGATCACGTGTCCCAGTTCCGGCGCAAACTTGAACCCGTGCCCGCTGTCGCCGGCGGCCACGACCAGACCCGGCCGGTCGGGATCGGCTCCAATCCAGAAATTGCCGTCGAACGTGTCGCAGTAGAGACAAAGGCGCGACGCGGATACCGGTGAGCCGGCCAGGGCGGGGAAGTGCTCGTCCAGGAAATCGCGGAACCGCTGTGCTTCCGACGGAAGCACCTCGCGCCGTTCCTCGGGGTCAACTCGACGGCCTGGTCCGTGGTGTCCGATCTTCAGCGTGCCGCCAGGCAGCGCAGGGAATCCATACCAGCCCGTTTCGGCGATATCCGCTGCCCAGACCGGAAAACGCGGCGGCTGCCATGACGAGGGGTCGCTGATCTGGAAGTGCACGACCGCCTGGCCCGTCGTCCACATCACGTCTTTGAGGTGCGGCAGCACGGAGGGCGTCCACGCGCCAGCGGCGGCGAGCACGACGTCGGCGCGGAAGTCGGTTCCGTCAACCGCGACGAGGCCGATCACCCGTGAGCCGCGTTCCTCGAAGCGTCCGAATCGCACGCCTTCGTGAATCCGCACGCCGGCAGCTCGCGCCTGAGACGCCATCCACGCGAGAGCACGTCCGCTTTCGACCCAGCCCGCGCGTGAATTGAAGTACGCGTCGGGATACGCGCTCGTGGACCACGCGGGAAAGCGACTGATCCGACTGGAAGGTTCGAGACGCTCGACGCGGTGCCCGCGCCTGTTCAGAGCCGCGAGGCTCTCGTATTCGAAATCACCGGGCTGAAACGTCCGGCGGGAGAGCACGAGAAATCCGTCTTCGTGATAGAGCGGCGCGGGAACCAATTCGTTCCATCTGTCCCAGCCGGCGAGCGCCACTTCCGCCAGCTCGGTGTAGATTTCGTCAGGTCCGTAGTCCATGCGGACGATCTTGCTGATGTCCGTCGACGCGGCGGCAAGTGCGGGAATGTGCGGCGCCGCTTCGAGGAGATCGACGGTCCATCCGCGCGTCCGCAGCTCCCATGCTGCAGATACACCGAACGCGCCGGCACCGATGATGACAATGGAGCCTCTGATCCTATTCCTCCCGCAGCGTTGTCATCACGTCGGTGCGCACCGCGCGCGATGGCGGCACGGCGCAGGCTGCCGAGGCAACGATCAGCAGCATTGCCGGGACGCCCGCAAACACGATCGGATCAGCGCCCGCACCGACCACATCACGAACGCCGAGCAGTGCGAATAGCCAGCCGGCCAGCGCGCCGGCCGCGACAGGCCACATGGCATCACCCATCCCGTCCCTGACCACGCGCGCGGCCGAGCCGCCGAGGGCGAGGCGCACGCCGAAATCCTTCCGTTTCAGGTTCGTCTGGTAGTCGACCAGCGCGTACAGGCCGATCGACACCATCACGAGCAGAAGCGGCCCGAGCACGGAGAACATCCGCGCCGGGATCCGGCGGAAGAGCAGATTGGCCTCGATGTGCTCGTTCAGCGTCCTTATATCGTAGAGCGGCAGCTCGGGATCGAGATGGCGCACCGTGCTTCGTACAGCGGACGCGACGGCGACTTCGGATCCCCTTCGCGGCCGGAC
>JAICSD010000372.1 GCA_025937075.1 Vicinamibacteria bacterium
CGTCGACGTGATGAAGGTCGAGGTCCCGATCAACCTGAAGTTCGTGGAAGGGGCGAAGGCGTTCGGGGGAACGAAAGTCTATTCGAAGAGCGAGGCGAAGGACGCGTTCAAGCGCGCCGCCGACGTAGCCACGAAGCCGTTCATCTACCTGTCGGCCGGCGTCAGCAACACCGAGTTCACCGAGTCGCTGGAGCTGGCGGCCGATTCAGGCGTTCCGTTCTCAGGGGTGCTGTGCGGACGCGCCACCTGGAAGGACGGCATCCCCGTTTACGCGAAACAGGGTGCCGCGGCATTCCAGCAGTGGCTCGAGTCGGAAGGTGTGAAGAACATCAACAACGTCAACGATCATCTGAAGCCCGCCCGGCCCTGGTTTTCGTTCTACGGCGCGAAGTCGGCGGACGAGCTGAAGGTCTGAGCCTCAGCGCCGCCTCAGAACTTCGACGCCGCTCACCTTTCCGAGACAGGTATCGCCGGAGTAGGGCACTCGAATCGAGTCGGTGCCCAGTTCGGCGGTGCCTGTCAGGGTGATTCCGCACGACGTCAGACCCGGGCCCGTCGCGTTTCCATCGGCGCTCCACGCGATCGTCGATCCCGCCAGCGTTCCCTGCGCAGTGCCGGACAGCTTCAAGTCGTTCGGGCACGAAGCGCTGAACGATCCCTTCGCGCTGGTCGCGGTCTGCTCGGTGACGTTCCATTTGAAGTCCGTACAAGACGAGGGCGAAGGAATCACGGACGCTGACGTCCAGCTTCCCATCAGCGCGTTCACGCCTGAGTCGGATGGTCCCGTCACGGTGCTGGTGTGTTCGAACCCGAAGCAGCCCGCCAGCGATACGGCGGCGAGTGCGGCAAAGCAGCAAGCGAAAAGATGAGTCTTCATCGCGATTGTTTGTGGTGTTGGAACAGCCTGGGTGTTGGGGACCCACAGTATAGCAGGGCCGCCGCACGTGAAATCCAGCTCAGCGTTTCAGGTGCGGCGATCCGGTCGTGTGTCTCACGCCGCTGAGGTAGTCTCGCAGCGCTTCGCCGGTGCTCCGGAACGCGAGCTCGCTCCACGGGATCTTATCGGCGTCGAACAACCGAGCCTCCAGACACTCATCGTCTCCGCAGAGGTCGCCGCCGATGATCCGCGCCGCGTAAACGACGATGATCGGCGAGGAGCCAGGATAGGAGTAGATGTTGACGAGCTCGCCAAGGTGGATCTCGAGGCCCGATTCTTCGCGCGCCTCGCGAATCGCCGCCGCGGCGAGCGTCTCGCCGCGATCGACATAGCCTCCCGGAAAGACCCACAGGCCATAGCCCGGCTCGATCGCGCGCCGCACGAGCACCAGACGCGAGTCGTCGGTCTCGATGATCGTGCCGACCGCAACCTTCGGATCCAGGTAGAACACGAACTCGCACGCGCCGCACACGAGCCGCTCCGGATCGCCCGCCTTCAGGCTGCGGCTCTCGAGCGCGCCGCCGCATCGCGGACAGAAGCGGTAGTGCATTCGTGAAAGCATATTCGGGTTCGGGGTTCGAGCGCTGAACTCAGAACCTGACCTCGAATGCTGTGAACCCCGAACGTCGAACCCACACGCGTTAGAATCAGAACCGTGTCGATTCTGAAAGTGGCCCGAATGGGCCATCCAGTCCTTCGCGCCCGCGCGAAGGCCATCGATCCAGCCGACATAAAGTCTCCCCGCATCCAGCAGCTCATCGACGACTTGTTCGAGACGATGCACGAGTATCAGGGCGTGGGATTGGCCGCGCCGCAGGTGCACGTGGGGTTGCGGCTGTTCGTGGCGGGATTCGAGTCCGACCGCGAAGGGTCGAAGGAAGACGACGATCGCAACGTGCCGCTCATGGCGATCATCAATCCCGAGATCGAGGCGATCGGCGCCACGATCGTGGAGGACTGGGAAGGCTGCCTCAGCATCCCCGACATCCGCGGCAAGGTGCCGCGCGCCGCTTCAATCGTCGTGAAAGCGTACGATCGCAAAGGACGACGGATCGCCGTTCGGACGCGCGGCTTCACGGCGCGCGTGATCCAGCACGAGACCGACCATCTAGACGGCGTGCTCTTCTTCGATCGAATGAAATCGTTCGAGACGCTGACGTTCCTGGACGAATTCAGCCGTTACTGGAACTCGAGGGACGTGCCCGAGGAATAACTCCCAACTTCCAACTCCCAATTTCCCCATGTGCTCAGGATCTGGGCGTTGGGCGTTGGGCGTTGGGCGTTTGGCGCTTCCGTTCGAGCTCGCGCTCGGCCTTGAGGCGTTCCAGCTCCACTTCAGAGTGATCGGCGAATTGCATGGCCGCGGCCACCGCGTGGTGGCCGGCCTGTGAATCGATCAGCGTGTGCATCTTCTGGCACGCGCGCCGGTAGGCCGGATGTCCCTGCGGCGCGGTTCGCAGCTCGATCATGTGCATGGCTTCGCGAGCGTTCATCTCGATGCAGAAGCGAATCCTGAACGCCATCGAGACGGCATACTGCGCCACGTGGCGCAGACCGTCGGAGGCGATGGCATCGTAGAGCGCTGACGAAGCGTCCATCACGCGTGTCCAGTCATCGAGCACGCCTGCGTCCTCGATTGCTTCGGGCTCGGCGTATCCGTGCCGCGTCGAGAGCGGCTGCCACTCGATCGTGAGCAGGCGGTGCCGCTGGAGATCGCGGAATGCGCCGTAATCCGTCAGGACGTCGAAGCGGTACGCGGTGCGCTCGAACGCTCGCCCCGGCTTGTGCCGGCGGTTCGAGCGGTCGCCAACATAGGCGGTGAGCACCGCGGCGCGTTCATCGCTCGTCATCCTCCGCGCGAGATCGAGCAGTTGGTCGTCCGGGAGCGATGTCGACGAGTAGAGCGCTGCGGCGACGATCTTGATCTCGCCATCCGGATCGAAATCCGTCAGCGTGACTTCGTCGCGGTTCTCCGACCGCACGTCGGCCGTCAGCTCGTTCGCGATCGCTGCCGTCCCATCGCGGGCGTCCGCCAGATACGCGCTCCACCGGCCGCCGCGCTCGGGCTGATCGACGCGCGCGAGAAAGGCGGGGATGACCTTTCGAAGCTCCGTCAGCATCTGATCCGCGCATGCGCGGACCTCCTCGAGCGGATGCGCGCGCATCCGCAGCAGCAGCGCCTCGAATCCCTGGCCCGTGCCGAAGATCCCGACGTTCGACTGCGTCGCGGCGGGCAGCATGCCGCGTAGCGTGTCGAGCGCCTTTGCTCGCGTCGCGGACCGGTGCACGGCTTCCGAGTCGTCCGGCCGGCGCGGATACCGTGCCGCGAAGTACCGCTGCATCGGATCGAGGAGGCGCGCGTACGTCTCGAACGCCGCGTCCATCGTGTTGCAGAAGCGATCGCGAAGCGATCCCGTCAGCTCCGAGGGAACGTGATATCGCCAGCGGCCGTGCAGCGTGTCGGTATACGGAACGTATCGCGTGGACTGCTCGAGGTACGCCATGAGGCGCCCCCATTCGAGCACTTTCGTGAGGACGTTCGACACGTACTCGCACGCGATGTGCGCGCCGCCGAGCTGCGCGACGGAGTCATCGCCGTATTCGTTGAAGACGCGCGAGTACAGCTTCTCCGCGCGCTCGATGCCGACCGCTGGCGCAGTGGACGCCGCCTCCGTCAGGTTGCTCGCGAACTCGTCGAGGAACAGACGGCGCAGCGACTTGGCCGACCGTGAGTAGCGGGCGAACAGCGCGCCCTTCACCGTCTCGGGAAGGTTCGTCAGCGCGAAGATGTGGCTGTCGACATTCGTGAAGTACGGCGCGAGCAGCCCGCGCTCGGCGTCGGTGAACGTTTCGGGAGCGGACACGGATGACAGCACGGGGCCGATTGTACAATGCGGGACCATGGGCGATTTCGTGCACCGGCTGGAGGTGCGTTTCCGCGACTGCGATCCGATGGGTCACGTGAATCACTCGGTCTATTTCACGTACCTGGAGCAGACGCGATTTGCACACTGGCGCGCGCTCGGCGGGCGGCCGGACGGAGAGGAAGCGATCCCGAGCGTGATCATCGCGCACGCGGAGTGCGACTACAAGCGTGCTGCGCTCCAGGGCGAGGTGCTCGAGGTTCGCCTGCGGCTCGGTGCGATGGGCCGCAGCAGCTTCCAATATGAGTACGAGATCGTCGACGAGCAGCAGCGGACAGTTGCGACGGCGAAGACGGTGCAGGTCATGTACGACTATCGCGCCGGCCGGTCCATTCCGATTCCCGAGGAGGTCCGAGCGCGGTTACAGTCGAATGTGCGCGGTTAGCGGCGCACACGGCGCCGAGACCTACACTCCTCAGGTCCCGCCGAAGCCAACCCTGACGGTTTCGCCGTCCACGATGACCGGCACCGAGCGTCGACCCTTCGTGTAGCGCAGCATGCGCTGCAGGTCCTCGGGATTCTTCTTGACGTTGATGTATTGAAACGGGACGTTGCGCGATGCCAGGTCGTCGCGCGCCGCCTGAGTGTACGGGCAACTATCCTTGCCGAAGACGAGCACCATCACCCTATTGTCGCTCAGATGGCGCGGTGAATCCCTTGATCCGTGTCGTCGGTGTATTCCGTGGCTTCCATCTGATCCGTGCGTTCCGTGGCTCCCGACTACCCGTGAATTCCGCGTTGTTCCGTGGCTCCCCGTAATCCGTGTGTTCCGCGGCACCCGACGATCTGTGAATTCCGTGTTGTTCCGTGGCTTCCATTCGATCCGTGCGTTCCGTGGCTCCCGACTACCCGTGAATTCCGTGTTGTTCCGTGGCTCCCCGTAATCCGTGTGTTCCGCGGC
>JAICSD010000164.1 GCA_025937075.1 Vicinamibacteria bacterium
ACGGTCCTCGACGTGGGGCTGTCAACGGTGGAGACGCATCGGGCAAACCTGATGCTGAAGCTGAATCTCCATAACACCGCGGAGATCGTGCTCTACGCGGTGCGCAAGGGCATCATCGTGTAACGAGAGCGTTCTCGGTGGCTGCCTCGCGCGCCATCGTGCGGTAGGGCACCAGAAACCACCGCCACAGTGCGCGATCAATCCCGTCCGCACGCCGTCCAATCAAGTGACACTCGACCAGCGGGTGATCGCGGGGCTGGAGCTGCACGTCGGCTTCCACGCGCGAGACGCCGCGCGCGATCTGCTCCAGTCGCGCCGAGAACGCGTCGCGATCGGCAACGAACAGGAGGAGAGGGGTGCCCGAGAGGCCGCGTACGCGGCAGCGGAGCAGGAGCGCCGCGTCGCGGTTCGCCTCCTGAATGACGCCGTAGGGATCCGTCAGCACGCATGCAAGCGGGATCTGGTCGAACAGATCGCGCCGCCGCCGGTCGCTTGCCACGGCGTCCGCGCGCAGCCGCTCGCACTCCAGCTCAACGCGGCGGAAGTCTTCGAGCAGCTCGGGGACCTCGGTCACGAGGCGCTGGTGAGCCGCAACGTGGCAGCCGTTCCGCGTGCTGTCGATCCGCAGCCGCTCGCTCCAGTACTCCCACTTCAAGCGTAGGCGTGGCATCCGTAGAGACATACCACAATGCATGCCCGGTCAGTATCCGGCGGCCTTCGGTTCCTCCCCAACTTTCTTTCCATTTCTCCAGGTATTCGGACACAGCGGATGCGTGAAGATCGATGGTCCGTCCACGCTGCTGAACTGGATGTCGTCGGCGAACTCTCCCTTCTCGGGATCGAGATTCGCCAGGTGGCGAATGCGCTTGGCGATCTCGTGGTCCGCACACGCGGTATCGCCGCTGACGCCCAGGCCGCCCACGCGCGTCTTGTTGCGGTAGAGCGGTACGCCGCCACCGAACGCGATGGAGCCGCCGCAGACTTTGCCGTCCGTCTTGCCCGAATCCTTCGGCGAGACGATGCAGTCGCGATTGAACGGATTCGGTTCCGCGACGCCCCACAGCGAATGCCCCGGCTGCGTCAGCGTGTAGAGGCGTGCGGTCGACATCGGTGCCGTGTCTGTACTATAGGCGTTGGCCGTGTACGCCTTCGCCTTCGAAATCGCCTGGCTTCCGGGCCACGCGCTCGAGGGATCATCGGTCGCCACCGCGGTGGCGCACACCTCACCCTGGCGGTTGACGACCGCCGCCCATTCCATCTTGCCGGACATCAGGCCGCCGGCTTCGGATTCGTTCGGCGCCTCGCGCAGCCATTTCTTCAGATCGTCGACCGAGGGCAGATCGCTGCACTGCGCTGACGACGCGCCTTGTTTCGGTCCGGCGCTCTGCTCGGCGGCGCCGCCCGCCTGGCGCTCCGACGCATCGCTCCCCTCGGGCCGGCGCGATTCCACCTTCGAGCACGCGACGAGAAAGCACGCGATCGCGAGCGCTGCGCCCATCCCTCGCCAGGTCTTCGACGTGATCATTGCAACCCCTCCAGATAGGTCACGAGCGCGCGGAGATCCTCTCCCGTGAACGCTGTAATGTTCGGCATCTGCGCGTTCGGCTTGAGCGACTGCGCGTGCGTCACCCACGCCTCGAGGTACGGGGTCGTGTTCGGATACGCGTTGGCCGCCAGACCCTTGCGGCTTCCGATGTGGGTCAGGTCAGGCCCGACACGTGCCCGGGCGGGTGTACCTCGAACCGTGTGACAGAGCGCGCACGCGCTGTTCATGAACAGTTGTTGCCCGCGTTCGGCGGCGGCGCTGGCGGGAACAGCGGCGGGCTGCCGTTCGTGCGCGAGCCACGCGTCGAAATCGGACGGCGCGTCAGCCTGCAGCAGCAGGATCATGTGCGCGTGCTGCGGCCCGCAGTACTCCGCGCATTCGCCGCGGAACAAGCCGGGTCGATCCGCTTGAAGGCGGATCCGATTGACGAACCCCGGCACGAGATCGACCTTGCCGTGCAGCCGGGGCACCCAGAAGGAGTGAATGACGTCCCGCGTCTGCAGCTCGATGTCGATTGGCTGGCCGGCAGGAATGTGGATCTCGTTCGCGGTGATCAGATGCCCGTGCGTCGCGCCGAGCTTGTACTCGATCTCCCACCACCACTGATGGCCTGTCACGACGATAGCGGGCTCTCCCATGTGCATCTCCGCATCGCCCATCGGGAACGCGCGGAGCGTGCGGAGCGTCATGACGAAGATCGTGCAGAGGATGATCGCGGGAACCAGAAATCCTCCGATGACAACCCAGCGCTTGTCGTTCGGCGCATTCCACGGCGCGTGCTCCGCGAGAGTGCCGCGGCGGCGCGCGGCGACCCAGAAGATGAGGACCCACATGATCACGGTCACCGCGCAGAACGTGATCAGCACGTACCAACCGAGGTGCGCGAGCGTACGCGCCTCGGGTCCCCCGGGCGCCATGAGCGGCTGCACGCCGCTGCACGACGCGGCGGCCACGGCCGATCCTGTCAACGCGAGCAGCCATCGCAATCGTCTGCCCATGCGATTAGCTCGGGGGCTGCGGTTCGTTCGGCGTCCGCAGCGATTTGACATAGGCCACGAGCTTCCAGATCTGATCGTCGGTGAGCTTTGTGCCCCACGCCGGCATTCCGTGAGCACGCCCTTCGGCGATGGTGCTGAAGATCTGCGCGTCGCTGCTGCCATACAGCCAGTCGGGATCTCGCAGGCTCGGACCCATCCCGCCTCCGGCGCGGCCGCCGTGGCATCCCGAACAGTTCATCCGCACGAACAGCGTTCGCCCTTCCGTCATCGCGGCGATGTCGCTGGCGTACGGATTCGCCGGGCGGACAGGATTCTCGGGCGCACCCGGTACCGGGCCAACGGGTGTTCGCACCGGTGGCGGCCCCGCGCTGGCCGCCGCGTCGCCCGGAGGATGGCTGCACGACGCGAGCGCCATGACCAATACGCCCGCCATCGCTCGGATCAACAGGCGGACGGCGATCGAGCCGGCCGAGCGGAATTGGTCCGCCTTGCCCGCGTGTTCCGCGACCCTAGAATCCGAACACATAAACCGTATTCCCTGGCGCGGTGTACTTCTTGATGTCCTTCATGGCGCCGACGACCCCGAGCGCCGCATACGGGTCGTCCGCGGAGACGCTTGGAAACGCGACCGCGCCCATCCAGCCGCCCACGCCGGAATACACGGCGACGTACTGTTTGTTGTCGGGACCGAGAAACGTGATCGGATTGCCGACGATTCCGGATCCTGTATGGAACTTCCACAGCTCCGTCCCCGTGCGCGCGTCGGCCGCCACGAACCAGCCCTCGAGCGTGCCGTAGAACACGAGGTCGCCGCCGGTTGCAAGCACGCCGCTGTACATGGGCAGCACGGCGTCCTTGACGCCCCACACTTTCCTGGCGTGAGCCACGTCCCACGCCACCAGCTCTCCCTGGTAGCCGCCCGGCCCGGGATACATCTTCACATCCGCTCCGAGATACGGCGTGCCCGCGATGTAGTTCGCTTCGATCCCCTCGTAGTCCATGCATGTGTTGTGCGCGGGAATGTAGAGGAGTCCGGTCCGCGGCGAGAATGCGGACGGCACGAACTCCTTGGCGCCCGTAGACGAGGGGCAGATGCCGGACGTGACGACCCCGTAGTGCGTCCGCATCTTCGGATCTTCGTTCGGCTTTCCGCTCTGAAGGTCGAAGCGGCTCGCCCAGTTCACCGGCTGGAATTTCTCCGCCGACAGCAGCTCGCCGCTTTCGCGATCGAGCACGAAGACGAACCCGGTGCGGCCGGGATGGATCAGCAGCTTGCGCATGCGCCCCTGCCACTCCATGTCGACGAGGACGTTCTCCATGATCTCGTCGTAGTCCCACGCGTCGTGGGCGCTAATCTGATAGGCCCATCGCGCTTCGCCCGTATCCGGATCGCGCGCGAAGATGGAGCACGACCACTTGTTGTCGCCCGGACGCAGATCCGCGTTCCAGACGCCGGGATTCCCCGTGCCGTAAAAGAAGGTGTTGGTCTCCGGGTCGTACGACATGTAGCCCCAGACCGTGCCGCCGCCCAGCTTCCATTGATCGCCGCGCCACGACGTCACGCCAAGGTCCTGGCCCTTGTCCTTGTCGTAGAACGGATGAAAGTTCGGGCCGATCCTGACGTCGCTGTCCGGACCCTGGTTGTACGCGCGCCAGATCTCCTTCCCGCTGTCCACGTCGAGCGCGGCCACGTAGCCGCGCACGCCGAGCTCGCCGCCCGAGTTGCCGACGATGACCTTGTTGCGAACGACGAGCGGCGCCGCCGTCAGCGTCTCGCCAACGTTGATGTCGCCCACGCGCGTGCGCCAGACCTCCCGTCCGGACGCGGCATCCACCGCGACGACGTTCGCGTCGAGCAGGCTATAGATGATCTTCCCGTTCGCAAACGCCGCCCCGCGATTGACGGTGTCGCAGCAGGCGATGCCGACGCTGCGGGGATCCGGGTGTGGTTCGAAGATCCATTTCACCGCGCCGCCGGGTTTAGTCAGGTCGACGGCGATCAGATTGTTCGGGTATGGCGTGACCACGTACATCGTGTTCTCGATGACGAGCGGCTGCCCCTCGTGCCCGTGCGGCACGCCGGTGCTCATCGTGGTCAGCGGATGGAGATCTTTCGCGTTGCTCGTGTTGATCAGATTCAGCGGGCTGTAGCGAAGGTTGCCGTAGTCTCCGGTCGGCATGCGCCATTCGCCGTTGGCGAGCTCCGAGATGACGTGGATGCCGGGGGCCACGCCGGCGGCCGTGCCCTCCGGCGCGCCCGGACCTGCCGTCCGGCCTTCGCGGCCGCACGCGGCGAGGATCGTCGCGGCGAAGCCCACGAGCATTTTCGAGGTGAAGCGGCGGCGCCGTGGTCGAATCATCGCAATCTCACCTCAACGTGTACAGGTAGGCCGCGGCGTCGCGCGCCTGCTGGTCCGTGAGGCCCAGCGCCGGCATCGCGGTCTTCGGCTCGACGGATTCGGGCGAGCGAATCCATCGCACCAGGTTCTCGGGCGTGTTCGGCAGCTCGCCCGCGATGAACGTCCGGCGCGACCACCAGAGCAGCGGGGGCGCGACGAGCCCGTTCGCGCCGGTCACGCCGGGAATCGTGTGGCACGCGCCGCAGCCGAACTGCTGGATGACCTGCGCGCCGCGCTGCGCATCGCCGCCGAGGCGGACGGAGTAGGCCACAGCCTCCGTGGGATTGTTGCCACGGCAGCCCATCACAGACGTCATGACGCCGATCGCGATCAGCGCCACGCGCCTCATCGCACCCGCCCACACGTGAACAGGAAGGCCGACGACAGGCCCGCCCAGAAAATTCCGAGCGCAAACGCCGAACTGACGAGCACGCTGCCGAGCGCCATGAACTCCACGCGATCCCACGCTTCGGCATGCACCGGATGCGGCGCATCCGAGGCGCGCCGCCAGGTCCGCAGGCCGGCCCCGATCCCCGTAATCGCAACCAGCAGCGCGGCCATGCTGATCACCGCGAGCGTGACGCGCACGCTCGCCGGCGCCATCGACGCGCACACGCGCTCGCCGAAGAACCAGCCGAGCAGTCCTTGGACCGTCCAGGCGAGTGGCGCCGCGACGAGGCCGAACCAGAGCGAGCGCGAGTCGATGCGGGTGGCCATCATCGGCTGATGTTCGGAGCGACGTACAGGAGCGCTACGATGAGCACCCACACGAGGTCCACGAAATGCCAGTAGAGCGACGCGTTGTGGAGCGAACGGTGAGGCGGCTTCTGCCCTGGCCCAATCTGCGGCAGCACGAGCACGTAGAGCAGCATGCAGAGGCCGAGCAGCAGGTGTGCCGCGTGAAAGCTCGTGATCGTGTAGAAGATCGAGCCGTACGCGTTGGTCGTCGGCGTCAGCGTCTTCAGGTGATCGCGATACTCGAGCGTCTGCAGGACGAGAAACCCGATGCCCATCAGGATTGTCGCTCCCATGAAGGCCCTCGCCGTGCCGGTTCGCCCGTTTTTCTCTGCGCGCTCGCCGAGATGGAGGACCGCGCTGCTCGACAGGAGCACGACGAGCATGACGAGCGCGAGCATCAGCTTCGGCGGTTCCGGCGGCCACGGTCCGCGCGACGCGTGCGCGAGGTAGGAGTAGCTGAAGAAGAGCATCAGGAAGAGGGCGGCTTCCGTGAGGATGAAGAGCAGCATCCCCCACGTGCCGCGCCGCTCGTCGGTGACGCCGTGCGGCATCATCACCTGCGCACCCGCGGCGACGAGGGTGGTCATATGGGCCGCCTCTCCGGCTCTGGCCATAACCAGGCGGCGGCCACGATCAGGCACGCAATGGTGGCCGTCAACGCAAGTCCCATCGCCTTGAGCAGAAGCGCTGCGAACAGCACCGTCATGGCAACGGCCATCAGGAAGGGCGTCAGCGTGTCGTCCGGCATCTTCGCGACCGACATCGGAATCGCATCGAGCGCGCTGGTTACGACCGTCACGCGTCCTTCGTCGAACACGCGATCCTCATCCGGATCGGCCTCTTCATCGAACTCATCCCATAACGGATGGCGCGTCGTGACGACCGGGACATGCTCCGAACCATAGACCGCGGGCGGTGATGCCGCTTCCCATTCGAGCGTGTCCGCATTCCATGGGTTCTTGCCGGCCAGCACGCCGCGACGCAGGCTGGTCAGAAAATTCCAGACGCTGATCAGGATCCCGACCGTGAGAACGTAGGTGCCCACCGTCTCGAGCATGTTCAGACGCCCCCAGCCCGTGACGGCCGGGTACGTGTAGATCCGCCGCGGCATGCCGAGCAGCCCGAGGATCTGCATCGGAAAGAAGACCAGGTTGAAGCCGACGAACATCACCCAGAAGCTCCACTTGCCGAGCCGCTCGTCCATGAGGCGTCCTGTGATCTTCGGCAGCCAGTAGTAGAACGCGGCGAATACCGGGAACACATTTGCCCCGACGAGCACGTAGTGCAGGTGTGAGACGACGAAGTACGTGTCCGTCAGCTGCCAGTCGTACGGGATGAGCGCAGTGATGATGCCGTTCAGGCCCCCAATCACGAACACGAGCAGGAAGCCGACCGCGAACAGCATCGACGTCGTGAGGACGGGGCGTCCCTGCCAGATCGTCGCGACCCACGCAAACACCTGCACGGCGCTGAAGATCGAAATCGTCATGCTCGCGGCGCTGAAGAAGCTCATCGACATCTGCGTCATGCCCGTCGCGAACATGTGGTGCACCCACACGCCGAAGCCGACGACCCCGGTGAGCACCGTCGCAAGCGCGACCCAGGTGTAGCCGACGATCGGCCGCCGCGAGAACACCGGCAGCAGCATCGAGATCATCCCGGTCGCCGGAAGAAAGATGATGTAGACCCACGGATGACCGAAGAACCAGAACAGCTGCTGCCAGAGCAGCGCGCTGCCGCCATGCGCCGTGTCGTAGAAGTGCGTGCCCCACTGGCGATCCAGCTCGAGGAAGACGAGTGCCGCCGTCAGGGCGGGTAGCGACAGGACGATCGACACCGAGATCGTGAGCGTGCTGTAGAAGAACAGCGGCATCCGGCTGATCGCCATGCCGGGCGCGCGGAGACGAAGGATCGTCGTGATGAAGTTGATCGCGCCGGCGGTCGTGGAGATCGTCAGGAACAGGAGGGCCAGCGCGAAGAAATCCATGTTCAGCCCCGGGGAGTATTCCTTCAGCGTGTACGGCACGTACGCGAACCAGCCCGCGTGCGGAGCCTGCCCGACGAACGGGCTCGCGTAGAGGAAGAGGCCGGAGGCGAGAAACGTCCAGTACGTGAAGGCGTTCAACCGCGGATACGCCATATCGCGCGCACCCGTCATCAGAGGAATGAGGTAGTTTGCGAACCCGGAGAGGATCGGCGAGGCGTACCAGAAGATCATCGTCACGCCGTGCATCGTGAAGATCTGGTCGTACGCTTCCGGCGTGAGAACGCCCGCGTCGGGGCGCGCGAGCTGGGTGCGGATGAGAATGGCTTCGATCCCGCCCGCGACCAGAAAGAGGAAGGCGGTCACCATGTAGCGCACGCCGATGTCCTTGTGGTCGACGGTCGCGAACCAGCCCCAAACGTTGTGAGGCCGTTCCCAGAGATGCTCGAGACGCTCCGCGATCGTCCGCTGCACGGCAGGAGGGGTGCAGCGCAAAGCGTGTGCCCGGTTGGAGACAGTTTCAAACCGTCCGCAGGCCGGCAAGCGGCTCCGGACAGTTCTTTCAGCCTACAAAGCGTGTAGTCGTTTGGTACGAAAGGGCCCCAGGCTCGGCTATTCGACGCGAACCGTGCCCTTCATGGTCGGATGGAAGGTGCAGGTGTATGGGTACTCACCCTTCGATGTGGCACGGTACTGCCACGATTGCCCGTCCGCGATCGACTTGGAATCGAAGGCACCGGCAGCAGTCACCGTATGCGGGAACAGATCCTTGTTCACCCACACAATCGTGTCGCCGGCTTCGACGGTGAGGTTTGCAGGCGTGAACTGCATGCCTTCGATGGTTACGGTATGCGTGACCGGTGGGGGAGCGCTGCTCCGGGCCTGGTTGCAGTGCATCAGGCCCAGAGCAGCGAGAAGAGCAAGCGTCAGTGATACGCCGCGCCCGGTGTTCACGTCGGCTCAGTTCTTCCCCCCGATCTTCGACTGCACCTGCTTCGCATGCTCGAGATGCGCGACGAACGCGGGTCGCGTCTTC
>JAICSD010000149.1 GCA_025937075.1 Vicinamibacteria bacterium
CGGGGGGCCCCCCATCCTCGCCCCCATCGTCAACGGCGACGGTCCGAAGATCGATCGGCGCATTGCCGAGCGGCGGTGCAGCGGTGGGGGCGCGCCCCGGGCGCCCGCATCGCGCGGAGGCGCGTCCCTCGTCCACAGTCTTTTTGCGCGCCGAGCACGATGTGGGCTGGGCCGCGCGGGGGCCCCACCGAACCCGCCGCCGTAACCTGCGCGGAACGAGCGGAGCGGCCCCGAGACATATCGACGGCCGCGGCGTCGCCGTCACGAACGTGTCGACGGCCGCTTGCGCACGAAGCGGGGCAACCTTGAGTAGGTGGCGGTTGCGCGGTTGCGCAGATGACACGCCTCAGTCGGAGAATTCCCTCGCCAGTTCGATCCACTCGCCATTGGGCGCCAGTTCCTGATACGTGCGCCAGTGCGGCTTCGCTTCGGGCGAGTGCCCCGTCTTTTCCAGCGTGACGGCGAGATAGAAATGCGCATCCGGGAAACCCGGATTGAGCGCGACGGCGTCGCGATAACAGACCAGCGCGTCCGGGTAGCGCCCGAGATCGTGATGGATGTTGCCGAGGTTGTAGTGCGCCTCGAAGCAGTCCGGGTCGAGGCCGATCGCGCGCTCGTAGAGCGCCTGCGCTTCGATCAGCTCGTCGCGCGCGTAGTGGATGTTCGCAAGGTTCACGATCGCCGGCACCAGATCCGGATCGATCACGAGCGCCTTCCGATACGCTGCCGCGGCGTTCTCCATCTTCTTCTCGTCGCCGTCGTCGAGGCGCGAGCCTTCGACGAAATATTTCGCCGCAAGCGCCGCCTGGGGATCGCTGAACGGAAAGGCGCCGCCTGGCGCCGGTGCGGCGGCGCGGTCGGGCATCTGCGCGTTCGTCTGGCGAGGCGCGAGGGCGACCACTTTGGCGGTCGCGGTGTTCGTCGAATGGAAATCGAGGTGCAGTTGACCCGCGCGCTCGGCTGCAAGCGTGCGCAGCGCCGTTTTGAGCGGAACGGATCGATCGAGTTCGTGCGCCAGTTGCTTGATCGTCGCGATGTCGTTGAAGTCGTACGCGCGCTCGGCGCCGGCGGCGGGCTTGATGAGACCCCACTTTTCCAGGAAGCGCAGGTGGTTCTCCGTGATGCGCGGATAGAGATGACGGATGTCGCGGACGCCGGAACCGGATGGCACTCTCGCGAAAGATGCGCGACCCTGCGCCGAAAGTCAAGGCATAGAATAGGTGCGTGCTGCTCGCAGGCGATATCGGCGGGACGAAAACGCTGCTGGGCCTGTTCGACTCTGCGGCCGATCGACCGAAGGCGATCGAAGTCGGCGAGTTCACGACGCTCGATTACGACGATCTCGTGCCGATGATCCGCGAGTTCCTGAAGGCGCGCGGGGTGGACCCGCGCGCGATCATCGCTGCGTCGTTCGGCGTCGCCGGCGCGGTCACGGATCAGGTGGCGCGGCTCACCAATGTGCCCTGGCTCGTCGACGCAGGCGCCATTTCACAGGCCGCCGACATCGAACGCGTGCATCTGCTCAACGACCTCGAAGCGATGGCGTATGCGGTGCCGGTGCTCGAAGGGGACGAACTCGCCGTGCTCCAGCAGGGCGTCGCGCAGCCGGGCGGCAACGCGTGCGTGATCGCCGCTGGCACGGGGCTCGGCGAAGCGCTGCTCCACAACATCGACGGTCACTTCGTCCCCGGCGCCTCCGAAGGCGGCCACGCGGACTGGGGCGCGCGCACGCCGCGCGAGATCGAGATGTTGACGGCCCTCACCGCCGTCTACGGCCGCGTCAGCGTCGAGCACATCGTCTCGGGGCCGGGGCTGGTGAACATCTACCAGTTCACGCATCAGGCGTTCGGGTCGAAGACGATCATCTCGCCGTCCGCGTTCGCGCCGGCGCGCACGTGTGAAGCCGTCGGCCATGTCGGTGATCCCGCGGATCTTCCCGCGGCCATCACCCGCGCGGCGCTCGAACACCGCTGCGCAACATGCGAAGAGACGCTGCAGTTGTTCGTCGGCGCCTACGGCGCGGAAGCGGGCAACCACGCGCTTCGCACGGTCGCGACGGCTGGCGTCTACATCGGCGGCGGCATCGCGCCGAAGATCCTTCCGGCGCTCCAGGACGGCGCGTTCATCGACGCCTTTCGCGCCAAGGACCCGATGGCGGACTTCGTCGCAACGTTCCCGGTCGCCGTGATTCTCAACCCCGAAGCCGGCCTGCTCGGCGCGGCGGTCCACGCGAATGGTGCGTAGCGCGGCATGCGGCGTGCGGCCTGCGGAAACCGCCATGAGGTGGGCGGCCGTGACAAGCACTGCGCCTTCCGCACGCCCACTCCCTACTCCGCGCGCCGCACGCCGCCGTCCTCACCGCGCGCGCGGCTGTATAATTCCGCCCGTACTTATGGAGGTCGACTGAATGCCTGTACGCCCGCGATCGTGGCTGTTGTTGCTTCTGCTATCCCTTCTCGCCCTGCCCGCCTCCGCTCAACAGACGGGATCCATCGCCGGTAAGGTGACGGATACGAGCGGCGGAGTGCTCCCCGGCGTCACCGTCGAGGCGCGGTCTCCCGTTCTGCCCGGCCCGCGTGACGTGGTCACGGCCGCCGACGGCACGTTCCAGCTTCCGGCCCTGCCGCCTGGCAATTACACCGTCACGTTCACGCTCTCGGGCATGCAGACGGTCACCAAGCAGGTGCGTGTCCAGCTCTCCGAGATCACCAACCTCGACGCGTCGATGGGCGTCGGCGGCGTCACGGAGACCGTGACGGTGACGGGGGAGGCCTCGCTCGTCGACAAGAAGTCCGCGACGATTGCAACCGGCATCCCGAACGAGCAGATCTCGAAGCTGCCCGTCGGCCAGCAGTACCGCGATCTGATCAAGCTGATTCCCGGCGTGCAGTACACGGAAGACGCGACGCGCGGACCGAGCGCCGGCAGCAACGGCCAGGACAATACGTACAAGTACGATGGCGTGAACGTCACGCTGCCGCTGTTCGGCACGTTATCCGCGGAGCCCTCGTCTGCAGACATCGCAGAAATCAACGTCGTCAAGGGAGGCGCGACCGCGATCGACTTCAAGCGGGCGGGCGGCCTGGCGATCGATTCCGTCAGCAAGTCCGGAACGAATCGTTACACGGGCCAGGCCAGCTTCCAGTTCCAGACCCACAACATGTCCAACGGGCTGAAGAACAGCGCCAACCTGTCACGGTATCAGCAGAACATGTATTGGACGGACCTGAATGTCGGTGGTCCGATTCTCCAGGACCGGCTGTTCTTCTTCGGGTCCTACTATCGGCCACAAGTGAGCCGCGCGAACCGCGCCAACGTCTACGGTGATCTTCCGAGCTACGAAAGCACGCGCAACGAAGGATTTGGAAAGCTGACGGCGACCCCGATCCGCAACCTCCTCGTGAACGGAAG
Organism: Vicinamibacteria bacterium; assembly: GCA_025937075.1. The sequence goes on from JAICSD010000149.1 coordinate 3,412, forward strand.
TTATCGGGATTCGAAGCGGCGGGACACGAGTTCCCTGTTTGGCAGCTTCACCGCGCCGAGCGCGGGCAGCGGCAACGAATCGCGCCAGAAGATCGGTACGGCTGACGGGTCCTGGATCATCAACGCGATGAGCTTCGTCAGCTTCAAGTACACGCATTTCACCCTGCTCACGGCGGGGGTTCCTGACAATGCGTCGTCGGCGGTCGTCTCGACCGCCATCGGCACACAGCTCGATCTGGCGAACCTCGACAAGCTTGGCCTGTTCAGCGTGCCCAAGCTCAGCGCGACCAACCCCGCGTTCAACGCGTTCGTGGCGCCGTTCATCAATCAGTACGGGTACCTCTCGAACGGTGTCGCCCAGGGCGGCGGAACGGTGGGCTTCGGCGATCTGTTCGATCACGACAACTTCTATCGAGACGCGGGGCAGGTCGCGTACAACATCAATCTGTCGGGCTGGGGCATGCGCCACAGCGTGCACGCTGCGTATCTGCAATCCGTGGATTCCGAGACGCTCGCGCGCAGCTCCAACGGGTGGGGTGATATCAGCGTCCCGGGAGGCACCACGAGCTTCCAGGGCACGCCGATCTATTTCACGGCGGCGTTCCAGCAGCAGGGTCTCGGGTCCGGCGGCGTGCCGCCGATTCATTCCGAGTACCGCGCAAAGAACATCGAGCTGAACGATCAGATCACCTGGAACAACTGGACGTACAACGTGGGGCTGCTCGCGAGCCAGGACACGCTCTACGGGCAGGGCTTGAACAACGCGCCCGACACGCTGTCGGGGTTCGTGCTGGCCACCGGTACCACGTCGGCATCGCGCCGCTACAAGATGTACGAGATTCCCTTCCGCAAGATGCTGCAGCCCCGGCTCGGTGCGACCTACGCCTACAACGGCAAGGACACGATCTACGCGAGCTTCGCGCGCTACAACCCGATGGCCAGCTCGCTGCCGCGCGCCGCATCGTGGGATCGCAATCTGGCCACGACGATCCAGGCGTACTTCGATCAGAATGGGCGCCTCTTCGCCATCGACCCGCTGGCGTCCTCGTCCGGCAAACTGTTCGTCCCAGGCCTCACACCGCCCCGTCACGACGAGTGGTTGATCGGCACGTCGCGTCAGATCACGCCAAACCTGACCGCGCGCGCGTATTTCCGCTACAACCGCGGCAGCCACTACTGGGAAGACACGAACAACAACGCGCGTACCGCGTTCAATCCTCCGGACGTGCTGCCGGGCACCGACGTCAAGATTCCCCAGACGCTTTATATTCCGAACCTTGATGCGATGCGCGCGCAGATCGGCCAGTCCGGGGGACTCACGTCGAGCGGATCGTCGTATGTCATCGCGGAACTCGATGGCGCATTCACGCGTTACAAGGAGCTGACGCTCGAAGCCGAGTATCGCGGACGCAAAGGGTTCCTCCGCGGTTCGTACACCCGCAGCCGCTACTACGGCAACTTCGACCAGGACAACTCCACGGTCACGATCAACAACGATGCGAACATCTTCATCGGATCGTCGAACATCGGCGATGGTCCCGGGCGGCAGCTCTGGAACAACAAGCTCGGCACGCTTCGCGGCGATCGCCCGAACGCGGTGAAGATTTTCGGCGCGTACTTCCTGCCCTGGAACGCGTCTGCCGGGCTGTTTGTCGCGGGCCAGTCAGGGCAGCCGTGGGAGGCGTGGGATTACACGCTCTACAGCGCCTTCACCACGTCGACGAGCGAAACGATCAAATACGCGGAACCGGCGGGCTCACGCCGTTCACCGTCGCACACGCAGACGGATTTCAACTACACGCAGAACGTGAAGTTCGCGAGCCGATATAACGCGCAGGTGGCGTTGGACGTGTACAACCTGTTCAATTCGCAGACGGGCTACAACATCGAGCCGCGCGTCCACAGTGCGGGATTCGGGAACCCGCAAAGCTTCTTCGATCCACGCAGAGTGCAGCTAGCCTTCCGGCTGCAATTCTGAAGGCTGACAACTACACAACTTCTCAATTACCAACTACTCAAGATGACTTTGGCGCCTTGGGCAGTTGCGTAGTTGTGAAGTTGCGTCGTTATCGCGTTACTTGAATAACCTGTCAGATTCGATGAGCGGACGCGTCACAGCGTCCGCTTTTTCTTTGGCCAGCGCGATGCGCGCTTCGGCGTCGGGTTCGCGGAGGAGCACGGCGACTTCCGCGCGCTTGAAGAGCGCCATCGGGTAGTTCGGGCTCGACGCCGGGACACGGTCGAGCGCGTCCCGCGCGTCGGCAAAGCGCCGCTCGTCCATGTAGAGCACGCCGAGATCGAGATCGTGGGTGAACGTCGCGCCCTGCGCCGCGCGAGCTTTCGTGAAGGCATCGATCGCAACCGGCGTATTCCCCGCCTCCATCGCCAGCGATCCGAGGTGCGCGAGCTGATCGCCGGTGGCCGGCTGCAGTGAATAGAGCTTCTGTCGAAGCGCGACGGCCTCCGCGAAACGCTTCTGCTCTTCGCGAATATCGGCGATGCCCTCGATGACGGTGACGCGATCGGGAAAGTGCTTCAAGGCCCGCTGCAGCAGCGGCTCCGCCCGATCGATTTGCCCGTAGTGCACGTAGTGGAGCCCTTCATAGACGTCGACGTCCGCTGAATCGGGCGCCAGCCGCCGGGCCGCCGCGAACAGCGCATCGGCTTCTGCCCGGTGGCCGGTCAACGACTGCAACAGCGCCAGCCTGAGCGTCGCGTCCAGGTTCCCCGGATCCGCCGCGCGGATCTTCTCGAACAACGGAATCGCCTGCCGATACTTCGCGGCCACGAACAGCCCGGACGCTTCTTCGATGGCCGGCAGCAGCCCGATCATGTCCGCGGGCCGCGGCGCGTCCTTGCGGACGACGGGCGCAGCCCCCGCGCTGACGTAGCCGAGACTCGCCAGCCGCGCCCGGGCGTCAGGATCGAGCGTGTCAGGCGCGCGCGCGGCCTCGGTCGACGGCAGCGGATACTCGTCGATCGCTTTCCGCATCGCTGACGGAAGGTTGGCTCCTGTGCCGAGGTCGTGCGCTTCCGCGGGATCCTTCGCGAGGTCGTAGACTTCGAGACGCCCCGCTTCGATGGCCTTACGAGGGCAGGCCTGAAGGCCTGCGCTACAGCCAGAGACGTCCGCAATCGCCATCACCTGCGGCTGCCAGCCGTAATCCAGGAACGGCTTCATCGCTTCGCCGAGCACCGGGCCCTCGTCGCTGGTGCGTTGACCGCGATCCCGCGTCCGCAGGCCATCGCCCGCGCGGCGAAGGCTGTCCTGCCCGCCGAGCCGCGCCCAGTCGAGCATCGTGTGGAACACGCGCCTCGTGCTGATCGGATCGTCGCTGACGCCGGCGTTCACGCCGGGTCCTTCAATGACCAGCGGCACGTGCATCGTCGATTGATACAGCAGCGTGCCGTGCTGGGCTTCGCCGTGGTCGCCGAGGCCCTCGCCGTGATCCGCGACGAGCAGGATCGCGGAGTTCTCGCCGGCCGCCGCACTCCACGCATCGAGCAGCCGCCCCAACTCGTGATCCATTGCCGCGATCTCGCCGAGATACGGTGACGCCGCGTATTGCGTCCGGTACGGCTCCGGCGGCGCATACGGGTAATGCGGATCGTAGTAATGCACCCACACGAATCGCGGCGCGGCCGCGGAGGACTTCAGCTCGGCGATGGCGGCATCGGTGGTGTCATGGGCGCTTCGTTCCGACGAGCCGGCGGCCATCCGATCGTCGTAGACATCGAAGCCGCGCGACAGGCCGAACTGACGCGCGAGGACGAACGCGGAGACGAATGCGGCTGTCCGATACCCGGCGCCGTGCAGCTTCTCGGCAATCGTGGGAAATGCGGGGTCGAGCGTACGGCCGTTCTGATGGATTCCGTGGCCCGCCGGATAGAGCCCGGTGAGCAGGGTCGTGTGGGACGGAAGCGTCTCGGGAACCGCGGCGTAGGCGTTCCGGAAACGGAGCCCTCGCGCAGCGACGCGATTGAAGGCCGGCGTCGACACCCTCGCCGCATCGGGACCGATCGAGTCGGTTCGCGTGGTGTCGAGCGTGACGAGCAGTATCGAGGGAGGTTTCGCCGGCGCGCCGCGATTGCAGCCGGCCGCAGCGAGCACCAGCAGCAAGGCCGCCGTGGTACATCGCCAATCGGCAATCACCAATTTCTTCGGGGTCAGTACCACGCGATCGGCGCTTCCGAGAGATTCAGATTGATCTGCTTCGTCTCGAGATAGTGCTCCATCCCGTAGGGGCCCAACTCGCGGCCAAACCCGGACTGCTTGTATCCACCCCACGGCGCTTCGTTGTACGTCGGATGATACGTGTTCAGCCACAGGATGCCCGCGCGCACCTGTTTCAGCACGCGGATGCCCTTGAAGACATCGCGTGTCCAGACCGCGCCGGCGAGGCCGTAGGGCGTGTCGTTCGCAATCCGCACGGCTTCAGCTTCGTCGTCGAACGGAATGACGGCGAGGACCGGACCGAAAATCTCTTCCTGCGCGATCCGCGCGCGATTGTCGACGTCCGCGAAAATCGTGGGCTCGACGAATGCGCCCGGCGCGAGGGCGCCGCCCGGCGCTCCGCCCCCGATGAGCAGACGTCCTTCGCGGCGTCCGACGTCGATGTAGTGCAGCACCTTTTCCTGATGCTCGCGCGTCACGAGCGGCCCCATCTTCGTGTCGCGATTCATGGGGTCGCCGAGCTGGATCCGCCGTGCCTTTTCGACGAGCGCGTCCAGCATGCGGGGATAGATGTCGCGCTGCACGAGCAGGCGCGATCCCGCCGAGCACACCTCGCCCTGGTTGGCGAAGGCGCCGAAGAGCGCTCCGTCCACCGCGGCTTCGAAGTCGGCGTCGGCGAACACGATGTTGGGGTTCTTGCCACCGAGTTCGATCGACATGCGCTTGATCGTGTCGGCCGCCGACTTGATCACGTCCCGCCCGGTATCGAGGCCGCCGGTGAACGCAATCTTGTCCACTCGTGGATCGGCCACCAGCGCCGCTCCGGCAATCGGCCCGTCTCCTGTAACCACGTTGACGACGCCGGGAGGAAGATCGAGCGACGCGAAGATCTCTGCGAGGAGAAGCGCCGAGAGCGGCGTCTGCTCGGCCGGCTTGAGCACGGAGGTGCAGCCGGCGGCGAGCGCCGGCGCGAGCTTCCATGCCGCCATCAGGAGCGGGTAGTTCCAGGGGATGATCTGGCCGACGACCCCGACCGGCTCTCGAACGACCATCGAGAGCGCCGCGTCGGGCACTTCGAGCGTTTCGCCGTGGATCTTGGACGCGAGGCCCGCGTAGTACTCGAAGCAATGCGCCGCGTCGGCGACGTCGAACTCGGCTTCGACAATGGGCTTCCCCATGTTGCGCGTGTCGAGCTCCGCGAACTCCGTCGAGCGCGCACGGATCGCTTCGGCGACCTTGAACAGCAGCGTGCCGCGTTCGCGGGCCGCCATGCGCGGCCACGGTCCCTCGTCGAATGCGCGCCGCGCGGCGCTCACGGCCGCGCGTACGTCGTGCGCCGACGCTTCGGGCACCCGCGACAGGACGGACCCATCGAACGGATTCACGATCTCGCGTTCGCCGGCTGCCTCGGACGCCCGCCACTCGCCGTCGATCCACATGCACTGGGCCATGGCCCGTATGTTATCTCCGGCGCGTGCGCCTGGTGATCGGCATGCGGCGGCGGCTCAGCTCGCGAAAAAACGGCTCTGGGGTAATGGCCGCCTCAGGCGCGAGCACGCCGCGCGCCGTGATCGTGCCGTCGAGCAGCATCTGCGCGGCGATGGACGGCGGCGCGCCCGTGTCGATATCGACGCCAACGCCCCACGCCGGCATGCCGGGGACATGGCAGTGGAGCACGTCTTCCACGCGGCGCCGCGCGCGCGTGCCTGTGAGGCGCACTCGTAGAATTTCGTACTCCTCGGGGGGCGGGAGGGGCGAGGC
>JAICSD010000166.1 GCA_025937075.1 Vicinamibacteria bacterium
CGGCGGCGGCCGCCGAAGCGGCAGCACCCGTCGGTACGCCGGCGGCGACCGCAACGGGCGCCGGTTGCGGCGCCTGTGCGCGGCCAAGCACGCCTGTCGCTTCGAGCTCCTCGAGCGCATCCTGAATCAAGGCGCGATCGATCAGATGACGTTCTTCGGCGTACCCGAACACGAGCGCCGCATCGCAGATCACGTTGATGATGCGAGGCACGCCGCGGCTGCGGCTGTGAATGAGATCTGTCGCGTCGCGTGGAAACTCCAGCGGAGCGCCCACGGCAGCGCGCCGCAGGCGATGATTGACGTAGTTCCACGTCTCTTCCGCATCGAGCGGCGGCAGATGATAGCTGACCGTGATCCGCTGCCGCAGTTGTTCGAGCTCCGGCAGCAGCAGCGTCTCTCGCAGATTGGGCTGGCCGACGAGCACGATCTGCAGGAGCTTGGACTTTTCCGTCTCGAGGTTCGAGAGCATGCGCAGCTCTTCGAGCGCGGCGAGGCTCAGGTTTTGCGCTTCGTCGATCACGAGCAGAACGAGCCGGCCCGCCAGACGCTGATCCACGAGATACTGCGCCAGGTCGCGGAGCAGCAGCGGCTTGGTGCGTGCCGCCGGATCGAGCCCGAAGTCGATCATGATCGTCTCGAGCAACTCACGCGGCTCGAGAATCGTGTTCACGATCCGTGCGACCGTCGTCTGGCTGTCGAGACTTCGCAGCAGCGTCTGCAGCAGCGTGGTCTTACCGGATCCGATTTCTCCGGTGATCACGACGAAGCCCGCCTGGCTCTCGAGGCCATAACGCAGATAGCTGAGCGCCTCCTGATGGACCCTGCTCGGATACAGATATTCCGGATCGGGACTCAGCGCGAACGGCCGCTCCCGCAATTGATAAAAACGTTCGTACATGCTCACTATCCTCCGAGCGGCGGCCCTGAAAGGACCGCCCTACGCTCGTGTCACGCGCCGCGCGCGACAACATAGCGGGGGCTTTTGAGGTCCGCGTCCGCCTCTATCTCCGGCAGCACCTCCCGCAGCGCGCGGCGATAGTCCTCGGGAAAATCGATCTCGATCCACGGGAATCCACGCGTGCCGAGCGCATGAAGCGGATGCGTCTGCGCGAAATCGCGAAACGCCCGCGGCGCCCAGGCCCGCAGCTCGCCGGCGCTCACCAGGGCGTCCATGATCCCCACGAGCGCGGAGGCTCCCTCCGGTCCGAACTTCACGATCCCGAGATTCTCGCCATCCGCATCGTCGGGATCCATCGTTTTCGACATGTCGACGACGCGCCCGCAGCGGACGCGTACCTTCATCTCCTCGTCGCCGAACGCAGGCTGGTCGATGTTCTGATACGCGAGCAGCAGGGCATTCTCGTGACGCGACGTCAGCAGGTCCTGCAGCAGGACCGGGTGAAACAGCACGTCGCAGTTCAGGACGACGAAGCCTTCGTACAGCAGAGCTCGGGCGCACCACAGCGAATACATGCTGTTGGTTTCCGCGAAGCGGGCGTTCTCGACATACGTCACCCGGGACCCGCATCGCGCGCGGACGCGCTCGGCCTGGCATCCGACGACGACGACGGTGTCGTCGATCCCCGCCTGTTCGAGGACGAGGATCTGGCGCTCGATGAGCGTCATCCCGCCGGCTTCCACGAGGCACTTCGGCTTGTCTCCTGCCGTTCCGTTCAAGCGAGAGCCTTTACCCGCCGCAAGAATGATCCCGCGCATCAATGTTCGTCTCCCGTTCGCCTACGCCGCCGGCGCCAGCAGGGGCCGCTGCCGCAGCAATTGCTTCAGCTTGTCCGCGTACTGCATACGATCCCGCCGCCCGATGGCAATTCCGAAGAACAGCAGCTCATAGAGGAGCCCCGTCCCGGCCGCTTCTACGAGCACAGCCAGAAGCGTGCCGGATGAGATCCGGCTGACCGCGAGCAGCAGAGCTCCGCACACCACAGCTGGCCAGACGGCCGGCCAGACGGTGCGCCGGACCGCTTCGAAAACGGGAACCTCAACACGGCGGCACGCGGCGGGAAAGAGCAGGAACATGGACGAGAACGCGATCGGCGCCAGCGTTCCCCACGCGACACCCTCCAGGCCAAAGGGACGGATGAGCGCGGCGCTCAGCGCCATGTTCACGACGCCCGTGGCGATGTTGACGATGGCGAGATAGCGGACCTTGCCGGATCCTTTGAGCAGCGTAGTACCTGTGGCGTTGCCCACACGGAACGCAACCGCGAACGCGAGGATCTGAATGACGGCCGCGCTCTCGATCATTTTCTGGCCGACCCATCCCTGCACGAGCGGCTTCGCCAGCACGATCAAGACAATGGCAATCGGCAACACCGTCGCAAGTGAGAGCCGCGTGCCTTCGAGGAGAACTCGCTGGAGGCGCGCCTGACGATTGGTGACATCCGATTCGACGACGACGGGGAACAGCACGCCGTTCAACTGGTTCGTGAGCCGCTGCGCTGCCGAGATCACCCGATCCGCCACCGTCCATACCGCGACGGGCGCCGGCCCGATGAAAGCGCCGATGACGAACTCGTCGAGCTGGTAATTGAGCTTGTTCGCCCAGTCGATGATCGACGTGTAGATGCTGAAACCGGTCACCTCCCGCAGGCGGTCGCGCCGGAACAAGGACCAGCGGATCCTGAGCGGCGGGAAAATGCGGTACGCATTCAGCCGGTACAGGAAGTAGGCGCCGATCCGCACAGCGGTGGTCGAGGCGACGACCGGGACCACGCCGTAGCCCAGGAGCAGCACGCCGATGCCGATCGCGCCGACCAGAATGCTGGTGCCGACCGCCACCACGTTGTTCGCGTCGTAACGCTGGAATCCGGCGATGACGCCGCCGAAGACGCTGAAGGGGAAGTTCAGCGCCACATTGAGGCCGATGATGAGGAGAATCCAGCGGCCGGTGTAGGCTTCCTCCGGCGTGAGCCGAAACAGGTGCTGCAGGTTGAACGCCAGCCCGATCGTGACGAGATACGCGATGACGCCGGCCGCGGTAAAGACGAAGAACAACGTGCTCGCGATTTCGTTCAGCGCGCGCGCATCCCGGTGCGCCCGGTACTGCGCGATGAATTTGACGATCGCGCCGCCGTAGCCCATATCGAGCAGGGAGAAGTGCACCATCAGCGAGCCGGCCAGCATCCACAGGCCGTACGCTTCCTTGCCCAGGTGATGAACATTGAAGGGGAGCGTGATGAGACCGACGAGCATTTCCGTCGCGATCGCGAAGTAGCGCATCGTCACGTTCCTCGCGATCGTGTGGAACGCCGGAGTGGCGGCAACAGCCCAGGCGTCGGCGGCCTTGGGATTGTCGGCCGAATCGGCCGGCACCGGGTTCACGCCGCCCCCTTCCTGAACAGCACCACCTTGACGGTGTCGAAGATGATCGTCAGGTCGAAGATGACGGAGAGGTGCTTGATGTAATAGAGGTCGTAACGCAGCTTCTCCATCGCGTCTTCGAGCGACGAGCCGTAGCGATACTTCACCTGCGCCCACCCGGTGATCCCCGGCTTGACGGCGTGGCGCTGCTGATAGAAGGGGATGGCGCGCGACAGCTCCTCGACGAAGAACGGCCGTTCGGGACGCGGCCCGACGAAGCTCATGTCGCCGCGAATGACGTTCCAGAGCTGCGGCAGCTCGTCGAGGCGTGTCTTGCGGATCAACCCTCCGACGCGGGTCACGCGGTCGTCGCCGTCCTTCGCCCAGAGCGGCCGGCCCCCCTCTTCCGCATCCTTGCGCATGGAGCGGAACTTCGAGAGCACGAACGTGCGTCCGTTCTCGCCGACACGTTCCTGCTGATACAGCACAGGGCGCCCATCCTCGAGGAAGACCGCCAGCGCGGTGAGGATCATCGCGGGGATGGTGATCAGCGCGATGACCACCGACAACGTCAGATCGATCGACCGCTTCATCACCCGCGTGAGGCGCGACACGCGAAAGCCGTCCGAGAAAATCAGCCATGACGGGCGGAGATCGTCGATCAGGATCTTTCCCGTGAGGCGCTCGTAGGTCGTCGTCGCATCCTCGACGCGCACGCCCCCCATCTTCGCGCGGAGCAACTGCTCGATGGGGAGCTTGCCGCGCCGATCCGACAGCCCGACGATGATGCGATCGATGTGGTGCTGCGCGATCAGGCGGTCTATCTCGTCCGGCGTGCCGACGATCGCGGGATTGACGATGCGTTCCCCGACGCGCGCGGCGTTGTCGTCGATGAACCCTATGATGCGATACGCGAAATCGTGCTGACTGAGGATCTGACGTGCCACCTTGCGCGCCGTCTCACCAGTCCCCACGACGAGGACTCGCTCTTCCAGCTTCAGCGAGCCGGTGACCTGGTTGAACGCGAGCCGCCATCCGAGGATGGCGATGAGGAACACGAACAGCGCGGAAACGAAGATCCCGTTGCCGATCATGAGCTGCGGCCGCAGGAAGTACAGCGCCGCGAGCACGATCGACGCGGTGCCCACAGCCTGCAGCAGCCGCACGATCAGCTCGCGGTTGGAGTGGACGATCGTCAGATCGTAGAAGTCGTTGTAGTACAGGCAGAGCTGGCAGACGATCGTGACCAGCCCGATCTTCCAGAGATTCGCCACCAGGTCGGGGGTCTCCTGCACGAGCGCCGCGAGCGCCACCGATCCGAAGATCAGCAACAGCTCGCCCGCGAAGATCGTGAGGCTTCGCGTGGACACGTACCGGTTGAAGAGCTGCATGGCGGGCACCCGGGCGATCACCCCGCGATGTAGGCGTAGCCGCCGTAGCCTTCGGTCGTGCCGTTCGAGCCAGCCTCGTTCAGGACCAGCCCGAGCACCTTGCTCGGTTCGATGCCTTCGAGCGCCCGCTCGATCGCGGGCTTCTGGGTGACGCCCGCCCGCACGATCATGAGCACGGCGTCGGCCATCGCGGACACGATCTGCACGTCGGCGAGCGGGGCCACCGGTGGCATGTCGAGCACGACGCGATCGAAGCGCGTGCGCAGCATATCGAGCGTGCGCCGCATCGCGGCGGACCCGAGCAGCTCCGCAGGATGCGTTGCCGGCACGCCCGACGGCAGCACCGTCAAGTGATGCTCGTCCAGCGGAACGAGCGCATCTTCCAGGGCCGCCGCGCCCATCAGGACGTCGGTGAGCCCCGGTGCTTCGTTGATGTCGAACAACTGGTGCAGCGTCGGACGGCGCAGATCCGCGTCGAGCAGCAGCACGCGGTGCTGATATTCCTGCGCCATCGTCAGGGCGAGGTTTGCCGCGGTCAGACTCTTGCCGTCGCCCTTGGCCGGGCTGGTCACGATGATGGCGCGCAGCGCGCGGCCGTTCTCCGCGCGGCTGATCCGCGTGCGCAGCGCGCGAAACTGTTCGGCGGGAAGCGACTGCGGCGCGAACGCGGCCACGAGGCGATGGTCGATGTGTGTGGTGCGTGAGGCGCCCGTGTCTTCCTCGATGGGCGTGGCCGCCGGTGCCGGATTCCATGCGTGTGGCTCACGATGCTCGACGGCCGGCGGTTCGACGTGCGGCGCGATCGGCGGCGCGATGGCGGCCACCTGCGCCGTGCTCCCCTCGGTTCCGAGCCCGCGCGTCCGGCGTACCGCGCCCTCGCGCTCGGCCTTGTTGAGAATGTCCTGAATACGACTCATAAACTGGTTACTCCAACCCCGCGCCACTCGAGTCGCGCGGTACGCCCCTCGTGCCCTCCGCGTCTGCCATTACGCGGGGATGCGTGGAATCTCGCCAAGCACGGGTAGATCGAACTCGTTCTGCAGCGCCTGCGCGTCATACACCGCTCGATCGAGGAACTCTCGTCCAACCGCGGCACCCGCGCCGAGCACCAGACCTGCCGCGATCGCCAGCGCCATGATGCGCAGCCGATCGGGTTTCACGGGGCTCGACGGCAGCGACGCCGGGTAGAGCACCGTGAAGCGTTCGCCGCCCTGCTTGCGGGTCAGATCCTCCGTGATGGTCGCCTGCTGATGCTTCGTCGTGAGGTCGGCGAAGTGCGATTTCTCGAACTCGTACTGGCGCTCGAGTGAGGTCAGCTCCTGCTCGACCATCGGCGCCGCGTCGACGCGGGCCTGGTACTGCGCGATCTGTGACTGAATCTGCTCCGACTTCCGGCGAAGCTCGCGGATCGAGAAGTTCGCGGCGTCGCGTTCCTGCAGCTTCTGTCGATAGACCGGATCGGTCCGCAGCGCATCGGGTCCACCAGCGCTCTCCATCTTGCGGGCGTTCGCGAGATCCTCGCGCGCCTGCTTGATTTCTTCCTGGAGCGTGATGATCGCGGGGTGCTTGTCCGTGTAGCCGGCGGCACGCTGCGCGGCGAGTTGCTGCTGCAGATCGTTCAGCCGCTTCATCTGGGAATTCACCGTCGCGATGCCCGACGCGGACATCGTCTCGGTCGAGGTCCCCTGACGCAATTGATCGATTTGCGACTCGATCATCGAGAGGCGATCCTGCTCGCTGCGGAGCTGGGTCGAGATGGATTCGAGCTGGCTCCGAAGCCCGTTCACCATCTGCACGTTCGCGTTCACCTGATTCGGCAAACGGCCCATATAGGCCTTTTTCTTCTCCGCAAGGTCGCTTTCGAGGCGCGTCAGCCGCACTTGGCTGTTCTGCAGCTGCTGGTTGAGCACTTCTGCCGTATTCTCGGAGCGCTCGAGCTGTCGCTTCGAGTTCTCCTCCGCGAAGACGTACGCCAGCCGGTTCGCGATGCGCTGCGCACGCTGCGGATCCGAATCCGTGTATCCCAGGATGAAGGTGTCGATTACCTTCGACGGATCGGACTTGTTCGTGCCGATCGGCTGGGGCACCGAGACGTTCTGGGCCACATTCCCCCGAAGCGCCGCTGCGGTTTCATCGACCGGCCGTTCCGGATCCATCTTTTCCTCGCGCACCACGCGCTGGAGGACCGTCGAACTGAGCAGCTGCTGCGAGATGGCGCGCTGGCGCTCTTCCTTGTCCATCGAGCTCACGCCGCGGAGCAGCTCCGGCGAGAGCGTGGGGGCTGCGACCGTAATCGTGGCCTGCGACAAGTACACGCGCGGCAGGAACAATGCGAGCAGCGCGCCAACGAAGATGCTGACCACAACCGGCGTGATGAGCCACCACTTGCGGCGGTGGACCACCGAGAGGTAGTCGAGCGGGTGAAAACTGCGTTCCTCGTTCATCGGATCCTCATGGGTTGGAAGAGCACGAGCTCGCCGCCGACACGGTGGCGGGTGACCGCGATTTCAGACACGACATTCGTGGAGCTCGTGAACGCGTAAAACGCTTGGGCCCGAATCGTTCTGGCGATCGCGTAGCCGGCAGTCGTCCGGAGCTGATAGCTGTCCCGCTTGACCGCCAGCGGCTCGAACGGGTTGGTCTGGCGCCAATGGGCGGTGCCAGAGATGTACAGACGGTGACCGATGGGCGGCAGATCAATCCACCCGCGGACCTGCTGGGATCGCGTGGCCCCGCCGAAACCGAACGAGGGCACGAACGAGCGCTCGTAGCTGCCTCCGATCGACGCTCGTTCGGTGAGATGGGAAATCGACGCGCGAACGTACGGGCCCGTGCGGGTGATGTCGCGCAGATTGTCGCTCATCCGCGACACGCCGCCGGACACCGACACGTTGGTGAACTCGCCGAGCGCGTAGCCGACGATTCCCCCAACGTCGAGAAACCAGAGCTGCCGGCCCCCGAAGCTGTCCATGTTCGCGTGGCGCAGATTGCCTTCACCGCCAGCTCTCAGGCGGCCGGTGAACCGATGCGTCGTATCGAAGTGGACCTCATGGATGATGCCGCTCGTCAGCTCCGGAGCCTCGCGATCGAACTGCGCGGAGGTGAAGTTGTACCGAATCGTGCTGTCGGTGAACTCGCTGACGCGATACCCCGCAGTCGCGCTCAGGCGATCGGTATGCACGCCGGCACGCGTGAACGGCGCGCCCCAGAGATTCACGTCATCGGTGGTGGGACTGAACTCGTACAGATTCTGCGCGACGAGCGTCAGCCGTTTGGTCGCGCGGCGCTCGAACGTCACATCGGCGCCCTGCGCGATGCGATTGAGCGAGTCGAAGTTGTTGTACAGGTTGAACTGCCCGTGGTAGCTGCCGGAAAACGCGTTGCGCTTGCCGCGATAGCGCAGCCTGCCACTCGGATCGATCATGAACACCGTGTCGCTCGGAGGTTTCCCCGTGCTCGGCAGGACAGACGTCGTCACGAGGACGTTGGAGTCGTGCATCGCTCCCAGCGTCACGCCCGGAACGAACACCCACCCGCTGGCCGGCTCGGGGGGCACCTCCGTTTGCGGTTCCTGGGCGCGCGGTGCGGCGGATGCGGCGAGGAGCACCGCGGCGGCGGCGCCAAGCCCGAGAAGAATGCGCTTCATCGCAGCACCTACGGGACGATCACCGTGTCGCCGGGTTCGAGCATCATCGGGGCGCTCTCGCTCTTGATCGCGTCGTTGTAGTTGAAGCGCAGCCGGCGCAGCCCCGTCGACGACCTCCGCAGAATCGTGATGTCCTTCGTGTGCGCGAAGTCCTTGAAGCCGCCTGCCATCGCGAGCGCCTGAAGGATCGATATCGGACCGCTCATCGGCTGCGGTCCCGGCCGGCCCACCTCGCCCATCACGTAGATCGTGGAGGGCGTCGCCTCGACGACGATCACGGTGACGACCGGGTTCGTGATGTACTCGCGCCGCGCGCTGGTGATGTTGTCGCGCA
>JAICSD010000132.1 GCA_025937075.1 Vicinamibacteria bacterium
CCAGGCGTTGGCGACCTCATGCTCAAGGCGAGAGGAGACGGAGTAATACGAGCGCGGGTCCTCCGGGTCGACATCGGTGGGACAGACGATCACCTCGGCGCCGAACGCCTTCAGCGCGTCGATCTTCTCCTTCGACTGCTTGTCCGTCGTGGTGAAGATGCACCGGTAACCCTTGATGACCGCCGCGATCGCGAGGCCCATCCCGGTGTTGCCGGACGTGCCCTCGATGATCGTGCCGCCAGGCTTCAGCTTGCCGGCACGCTCGGCGTCCTCGATCATCTTCACCGCCATGCGGTCCTTGATCGAGTTGCCCGGGTTGAACGTCTCCAGCTTGGCGACGACCGTCCCGGGCACGCCGCGGGTGATGCGATTGATCCGGACCATCGGCGTGTGGCCGATGGCGGCGAGGATGTCTGGAGCAATCTTCGACATCGTTGAAGTCGTCACCGTGCGCGCACCTCGGCTCGCGTGGTCAGGCGCCAGATGAGCAGCGCGGCTCGCTTCGTCTGGCTCGGGAGTGTGGTCAGGTCCGCCGTTTCCCCCGGCGTGTGATCGTCGTGGCCCATCAGGCCGATCCCGTCGATGATGCTCTTCACCTCGCCGGCGACGAACGAGACGTCCGCAGCGCCTGCGCGATCCGGGTTCACGGCCGTGACGGGCCCCGTCCCGAGGTCCTGACTCACCCGATCGTACATCGCGAGCAGCCGCGCGTTGCCGTCGGTGGGCGCAAGCGACGGATAGCCGTCAGCGAACGTCAGCGTTGCCTGTGTATGCGGCAATGAGCCCGCCGCAACCTTCTTCATCGTCTCGCGCGCGCGATCGAGCTGCTCGCGCGTGAGGGTCCTGAGATCGCCTGTGACCACCGCGCGCTCTGCGATCACGTTGTCCTTGCCGAACGCCGAGCCGCGGCTCTGTGCGGCATCGAAATCAACCGTCGTCCCGCCGAGCATGACGCCCGGGTTGAACGTCAGGTGCTCCTCGCCCGCGAGCGCGCGCCGGAACCCGTCGAGAATGCGCGCGGTCTCGTAGATGGCGCCCGCCCCGATATCGGAGCGAAAGATCTGCGATGAGTGCGCGGCGAAGCCTTTCGCCTCGAGCCGCCACGACGACGTCCCGCGGCGCGCGGTGACGGCGTACCGCGGCTCGCCGGGGCCATCTTCGAAGCCGAGGGCGTATTCGGCCCCCTCGGCCGCCTCGACGAGGGCCGCGCGGGCGAGCGCCTGCGGATCGCCGGTGTCTTCCTCGTCACCCGTCATCACGACGACGACGTTCAGCTTGTCGAGCGCGCCGGCTGCACGCAGCGCCTTCAGTGCGTAGATGATGATGACGTCGCCGCCCTTCATGTCGATGATGCCGGGGCCGCGCGCGGTCTTCTCGTCGATCCGCTCGAAGCGCTGAAACGGACTGTCCTTCTCGAACACGGTATCGAGGTGGCCGATCAGGAGGATGCGCGGGCCAGACCCGGGATGATCCGCGACGAGGTGGCCCGCGCGGTGGAACGGCGCACCATCGACCCATCGCGTCCTGAATCCAAGGGCATCGAGCTCGGCGCGGAACACGTCGCCGACCGCCTTCACGCCATCGAGATTCTGCGTGCCGCTGTTGATGTCGACGACCTTCTCCAGAAGCGCGAGCGCTCCCGGATTGTTCGCATCGACGGCATTCACGATCGCGCGCTCGGGCGTCGCGGTGATCTGAGCCATGGAGAACAGCAGGGCAGCGAGAAGCGATCTCATGGAACCCGACGAAAATATCACGAGGGAAGGCGGCAGGAAGGAAGCGGTGCAGGGAGCCGAGGCACGAGCTCAGCTCCCGCACGCGGGGATCGACTGGCCTCTGAAGGAGATGACCGCGCCGAACGCTCTGCGGTCAGTTCAGGCTTTCAGGTGCTTGTTCACCAGCTTCGTCATCTCGAACATGTTCACCTGGCCCTTGCCGCCGAACACGGGCTTCAGCGTGTCGTCGGCCTTGATCATGCGCTTGTTCTTCTTGTCCTGCAGGCCGTTCTTCTTGATGTAGGCCCAGAGCTTCTTGGTCACCTCGGTGCGCGGGATCGGCTTCGCGCCGACGACCTCCGACAGCGCCGGGCTCGGCGTCATCGGTTTCATGAAGGCGGCGTTCGGCTTGCGAGCAGATTTCTTCGCGGTCGACTTCTTGGCCATCCGATATCTCCTTTTATCACCGGGGGGCTTCTTCTCTTGAATGGCGGGGGCCCCTGCCCCGCAGGCTCACTTCGCTTCGCTCGCTCTTCGCAGCTCGCTCCGCTTCGTTCGCGGCCCCCCGCCTCGGCCGCCGTAGCCGCATAGCGGCGGAGGCGGCTCGCGTGGCTCCCTCGCTGCGCTCGTCGCTCTGTTGGGGCTCAGGTCGTGCCGAGCGAGGGTAACACAACTTCAGCGCGGAAGACTCCAGTAATCGCGCATCAATTCGTGGCTCCACGCAGGTTGCCGGACCGGGACGCGCGGCAGGAACTCGGCGAACACCGGCTTGATGTCGACGACGGGGGTGCCGTCGAGCGCGTCGAGCCCTTCGACCTGGAGCGCGCGTCCGCGGCGGCCGGTGATCCGCACGATGGTCGCGCCGAGGCGATTCGGTCTGGCCTTCGCGCGCTGCGCGAATACGCCGACCTTCGGCCACGAGAGATTTCCGCGGGGGTGCCGCGCCCCGAATCGTGCGCTCTCCGCCGGAAGACGATCGAAGAAGAACAGGATTTCCGCGTGCGAGAACTCCTCGATGCCGTCGAGGCTCTCGGCTGGCAGATCCGGCCGCAGTTCGACGATCGTCGCCTCGCCGCCCCAGAAATCATCGCGGACGTCGGATCGTCCGCCGCGCACGAATGCGACGGGCTCGATCTCGATGGACATGGCGGTTCTCCTGGAAATGTTCAATCGAACTCCACGCGCGGGGGTGCCTGATCCGCTCCCACGCGGCCGGCCTGAATGTCCGCCTTGAAGTAGTTCTCGCCGCGAATCGGCGTCCCTGCGAGCCGCCGCAGCATCGCGATCTGGCCGACGTGCGCGAGCGCGTCCGCGATTGGCCCCTGAAAGAGCGCTTCCTCCGAGCAGCCGAGCGTAGTCGTCCGCGCGAGTTCGGCGTCGAACGCGCCCAGCGCCGAGAAGAACCGGCTGACGCCCTGCTCCCACGACTGCGGCGCCGAGCCGTGCCAGACGTGCGCTCCGCGTGCGAGCGACAGCGCCCAGTCGAACAGGTCGCTGATGTGCGCCAGGATTTCGCCCGCGCTGCGACTGCCCGGACCAGGGCGGAACGACTCGAAGGCGGCAGGAGCGCCACGCACCGCCTTCCCGCCTCGATACGCAACCGTGGCCACGGTGTGGCGAAGGAGATCGCGATTCATGCCATGGTCCTCGTTGAATGTGCCGGAGGATACCCCAACAAGTATGTGATGGTTCCCGGCAACTCGCCGAGCGGCACCTGACCGGCCCGCCACGTCGCGCGGGGATCCGCCTCGGCGCCGAGCGCTTCCAGTTCGGCGGGCGTATAGGCGCGAAGCTGCGAGACGATGCCGTCCCACCAGCAGGTCAGCGGCACGAGCGGCACCGGATACGTGAACAACAGCCGGTCCCATCGGAACGGACGCATGAAGGGCGTCGAGGCGAGCACCACGATCGGCGTCAGGAGCGCCATCGAGATCAGGTTGCGCGGCGTGCGCTGAGAGACTTCGAAGATCCCGATCGGTTGTCCGGCGCGCGCCGCATCGCGCAGCACGGCGATCGCGTCGGCGGGCCGGAAGTGATGGAACGCGTTGAAGAGCGTGCGAAGACCCTTCAGGTCGGCCGGAACCGCACGCGCGTCCACGGGGTCGCGCGCGAATGCAATCCGCCCCTGCGAGGCTTCGCTGGCGCGCGTCAGCGCGGGCACGTTCGGAAAGAGGTCCGTCAGTGTTGCCGTGGCTGCGACGCCTTCCGCTTCGAGCTCCGGCAGCAGATGCGGCACGGGGCCGGCACCGCCCGAGCAGAGATCGACGATGTGGCTGGTGCCGGTCTGGCGCAACGCGTCGGCGACGAGCGGTGCAACCGCGCCATGAAGCGCCACCCACGCTTCGATGAAATGCAGATAGTCGGTCGCGAGGTCGCGAATGCCGGCCGGAAACCACGGGAGATCCTCGAGCTCGAAGAAGTGCCGGCGGCGCATGATCGCTGCCTATTCCAGCTCGCTCAGAACCGAATCCAGCACGCGACAGAGCGTCTCCGCATCGTCGGTGTTCAACGGCATCGGTGGACGGATCTTCAGCACGTTTCCGTGTGGCCCTTCGGTCCCGATCAGCACGCCTTCCTCACGCATCCGATTGATGACGTACTCCGCCTCGGCGCCGGCGGGTTCGAGCGTGTCGCGATCTTTCACGAGCTCCACGCCGAGGAACAGGCCGCGCCCGCGGACGTCACCAATGATGGTGCGGCGCTCCGCGAGATCGCGCAAGCGACCGAGCAGTAGATCGCCCACCTGGCGCGCGTGATCCATCAGGTGCTCGTCCTCGACGACGTCGAGGACCGCAAGGCCCACCGCACACGAAACCGTGTTCCCTCCGAACGTGCTGAAGAACTCCATCCCGTTGTCGAATGTTCGCGCGATGGCGGACGTCGTAACGACCGCACCAATGGCATGGCCGTTCCCGATCGGTTTTCCAAGGACGACGATGTCGGGTACGACACCATGCGCTTGGAATGCATAAAACGCGTCCCCCATCCGCCCATAGGCAGTCTGCACCTCGTCTGCGATGCACACGCCGCCCGAGTGCCTGACGATCTCGTACACGGCTCGCAAATAGCCATCAGGCAACACGATCTGGCCTGCCACGCTCGGGGCGCTTTCGGCGATGAATGCCGCGAGGCCGTACGGAGTCGCGCGCAGCGAACGAGCCGCATCGGCGACGTGATCGGCGTAGCCCCGTCCGGCGGTCAGTGTGCCTGTCACCACATCTCGCTTGTACGGCCCGCGATAGACGTCTGGCAGCGGCGCCACGCGGACCCAGTCCGGCGCTCCCTCGCCGCCAGGACCGTTGAACTTGTACGGACTGATCGAAACCAGCGTCGTCGTATTCCCGTGATACGCGTGGTCGAGCACGATGATGCCGTCCTGTTTCGCGTACGCGCGGGCCAGGCGCAGCGCGAGCTCGTTCGCTTCGCTCCCGGAATTCACGAGATAACAGACACTGAGTGGCTCGGGAAGGGTCGCGCACAGGCGCTCGGCATACTCGACGAGGGTGCCCTGCAGGTAGCGTGTGTTGGTGTTCAGCACGCGCATCTGACTCGCGGCCGCGGCAACCACGCGTGGATGGCAGTGGCCAACGTGCGGCACGTTGTTGTATGCGTCGAGATAGCGCCGGCCGTCCTCGTCGTAGAGATACTGCATCCAGCCGCGTGCGGCTTCCACGGGAACGCGGTATCCGACACGCACGTTCGATCCGATGCGCGCGCGTCGGCGAGCGCTGACATCGTCTTGCTGTGCACGATTTGTCGGAAGCGCTAGCACGCCGGCGGGATCGGGCGAGAGTGCCGACAATGTCCGCCATTCATGGGGTGGCGCCCACTGCGGAAATCCGCACCCGAGATCGAGCGAGTCCAGGACGGTCTGCACGCGCACACGCGAAAGCGTGCTGTTCTCGCCCGCGAACGAGGCCACACGCTCCCCTGCGGCGACCCGCTCGCCTGCCTGCATGAGAGGACGCACATTCCGGAGCACCGTGTAGAACGGCCGGTCCCCCGCGTCGACGTGTTTCAGGACGATGGCGGAATCCGCAAGGGATTCCACGATTCCATCAAATGGAGCTCGGATTTCCGTGCCGGCAGTCGCGAAGAGATCGAGGGTCAGACTGCGCCGGCCGGGGCCCGCGTCGTCCGCATTGTCCAGAATGCCGCCGCCGTACCCCCCAACCCCGAGTTCCGCAGCGGCCATCAGCGGCCGGATTCGACCCAGGAGCGCGGCCTCGCCGCACTCTCCTGGACTGGCCGACACGAACGGACTGCTCACGCTCAGATCCAGAACGACAGCGCGCGAAGGGTCTGCGGCGACGAGCGGTGCCGGTGCGGAGAGCGGCCGCGACTGCCGCGTCAGGGGCGGCCAGCCGCACGCATCGCGAAACGCCGCGGTCGCGAACCGCGGCGGAATCGCGGCAAGCCGCGGCAGCATTTCGCGAATCGGGCGCTGGCTGATCGTCAGATAGGAATCGTCAGGACGGGCCATCTGCTGCTCCGCCGCGATCGCGGCGCTCGTGCAGAGCCGCAGCACGACGAGGCCGAACAGCGAAGCGACCTCGTCATCCCGCAGCGGCCTGACGGCGTGATAACCCCTGATGAGCGAAGCCGACGCTCGGACGATGTCGTCTTGCCCGAGGATGGCGTAAGCAATCGCGATCGCGAGGTCGGCTGCCGCATAGCTCCAGACGATGTCGCCGAAATCCAGCAGGCCGACGACCTGTTGCCCGCGTACGGACGGATCTCCGTCGGGCGGTCCGATCAGGATGTTGTGGTCGTTGGGATCGTTGTGGACCACGGAACGGCGCAGTCCCGCGAACGTGCCCGCGTCGCGCCGGTCGATGCCGTCCGTGAGCCGCGCGATGAGCTCGCGTTGCGCCTCGTCAGACACGAGCGACAGCCGTTCGCGGATGACCGTACAGCCGCTCGCGAGATCCCAGTGAAACTCGCGATGGACGGCTGGATGGTCGAACGTCGCGAGCGCCGTGTCCACCGCCGCCATGGCGCGGCCCACATGCTCGAGCAGCAGCGACGATTTGCGCCTGGCCGTAGCAAGCGGGACGCCCGGAATCCATGTGAGCAGGCGCACGAAGTGTTCCGCGCCCCATTGCCGCGGCGTGAGCGCGAGCGCGCGTCCATCCAGCGTGCGACACACCGACGGGCAGATGTCGAGCTCACGGGAGACGTGTTGGAGCGCCGCGTTCTGCGCCTCGAGCAAGCTCGCGCTTTCCTGGCCGTTGCCGATCTTGAGAACGAATCGCTCTCCGTCCGCAGCGCGCAGGAGGAAATTCTGGTCGCGTTCGCTGGCGAGAACATCGACGTCCGCGCGCATGCCGTAGAGCGCGCTGGCTATGCCCGCAGCGTCCGTGATGGTGAACGCAGGCGTGTGGCGGAGGACGCTCATGGACGCGCGGTGGATTTCCGCGCGACGTCGCCCACCCGAACGATTCCGGCCCGGACGACGCGCGCGTTGATCCCGCGCAAGTGAAGCTGACGGCCAACTTGTGAGTTCACGAACTTCATGGCATCGAGCCCGAAGCGCCCGACGAACTTCTGGCAGCCGGTATGCGGCTGGTCGCTGACTTCGATTACTGCGGATCCCAGTTCGAGGCGCGTACCGGGCGGCAGGTTGTCGTCGGTGAGATCCATGTCGATGAACAGCTGATCGCCGGCAAGCGCCCAGCGAGCGCGGTGCTGCGCGACGAGCGCGACTACCCTCGCGTTCATGATGTTGAGCTGCATGTCCGGATGCGGCGAGCCGTCCATGGTGCGCGAGCTCTTGCGATCCTTCCACGTGTCGCCGACGAGGCCGACGAGCGGATCCAGATGGCCCTGCAGGAGCACGTCGCGCTCGCCGATGCGCGGACGGCGCACGATCAACTCGAGCACACCCGTATCCTTCGGCGACCGCCTGATGTGATCGAGCCCCGCTTCGAGCTCCTCCATCGTCAAATGACGATCAATCTTCTGGTGCATGCTCAACGCGACACGAGGTCGCCGTACCGCTGGAGGCGGCCGCTTGCGGTTTCGGTCAGAAGCGTCTCGATCAGCTGGACCTGCGACACGCTTCCGTCCCCTGGCCGCGGCGTCGTCCGCCCGAAGTAGCGGAAGACGGAACGGATCAGGACGCTCGAGGAGTTGTGCGGCAGACGCGCGAGGTTTTCCACGAATCGTTCGAATGTCCCTTCACCAAACAGATAGAATTCCACGTTCGAGACGTAGAACACCGACATTCGCTCGCCGCGGCTCTCCAGCGCCTTCGCGATGGCCACCATGGCCGTCGCGCCCGACACGTCACCCACGACGGGGATGACGAGATCCCTGGCCTGCAGGTTCTTGACGAACTCGAATGCGTCCTCCGTGGCGAGGAAATTCCCTTCATGTCCTTCGCTGTCCGTATCGACGAGCATCTGCCGGTATGTCGGGTAGTACATCTGCGGCGGCCGTCCGAGGCTCTGAAAACGCATCAACAGCCCGTCCGCGATGAACCGGCGATGAAACCTGTCGATGGTCTCGAAATCGTCCTTGGACAGCGGCACGCCGATGCGCGCGATCGCACCGTCCACGCGCGTCCGCAGCGCCGCGACGGCGGCGGGCTCGAAGGGCGTCTTGTCGATGTAATCGGCAATGCGCGCGATTGGAGCGGTGCGCCAGGTGTCGACGTCCGGCGGAACGGGCCGGCCGGTCAGGAGCGACAGGTACTCGACGCGCGTCCGCGCGAGGCCGAAGATCGCCTTGAACAGCAGGTGCAGCAGCAGATTGTCGCGCCGGATATCGATGATGAACGCGACGGATGGCCGCACCTGGGCGATGTAGGTGAAGTTCTGATCCGGCCCAACGCCGATGTACGCGCCTCCCGAGATGTGCCGCCGCCGCAAGTCCGGCAGGACCTGAAGGTACGATCCCTCATTGGAGATCAGGTTATCGGTATCGAAATAGCCGCCCTTCTCGGAGAGCTCGGCGATCTGCCGCGCGAATGCCGAGGGAGCCTGCGTACGATTCTGGGCACCCGAGCGGCCGAGCAGCGCGCCCGCCGTCACGAGCAGCAGCACCGCCCCCGCGGCGATCTTCCGCGTGCGATGACCGCCGATGGCGCTCGGCGTCGCGGCGTTCACGACGCGTAGATCTCCTGCTCGATGCGAGCGACTTCCCTGCCGATCTCACCGTCGACGGCTGGTTCGCGCCCGTGGGCGACTGCCGCAACGAAGTCTTCGATGAGCGGCAGGTGGACATTCGCCTGCGTCGGATGCGTTTCGACCCGCTCGCCGCTCGCGGTCCTGAACACGATCTCGCCCTTGTTCAGCACTGGCACGTGGATCGATCCATCCGTTCCGAAGACGTCCAGCGTGTCCTTGAACTCCTGGGTTGCGTGAGAAACGCAGATCACGCCAAACGCGCCTTGATCGAACCGCAGCACGGCAACCGCCGTGTCTTCGACGTCACGCTCGAAGAGAACGCTCGACACGCCGCCGTCGGCGCCGCGAACGGGTCCAAAAAGATTCATCAGCACTTCGATGCGATGGCAGCCGAAATCGAACATCGGTCCGCCGCCCGCTCGCGCTTTGTCCAGAAACCACGCGCGCGGGTGATCGCGCGGCACGTCGAAGCGCTCGAACGCGCTGATCTGCGCGAACACGGATTTGCCGATCTCTCCAGATGCGAGCGCGCGCTTCAATCGCTCCACGACGGCATAAAAGTGCCGATAGTACGCAATTCCGAGTTTCACGCCGTTGCTTCGGCAGGCGTCGATCATTCGATCGCACTCGCTCGTATCGAGCGCCATCGGCTTTTCGCAGAGCACGTGTTTGCCGGCGTCGGCTGCCGCGATCGTCTGCGGCGCGTGCAGATCGACAGGCGTTGCGATGTAGACGGCTTCGACGTCCGGGTCTTTCAGCAGGTCAGGCTCGTTCGCATATGCGGCCGCCGCGCCGAACTCCTGCGCAAATGCTGGGGCGAGGTTCGCACGCGCGCGCATGACCGCGGCAAATCTGCACAGGGGCGAATCGCGCAGCGCCGGGGCGACGCGCTTTCGGACGATATCTCCGGCGCCAATCAAGCCCCACCCGAGTGTCATCGCGCCCATTAGGCTATCACTGCGGGTGCGGCGTGCGGGTGCGGCGTGCGGGATGGGGGAGTGGGGATTGGGGATTCGGGATTGAGGATTCGGGATTGGGGATTGGGGATTCGGGATTGGGGATTCGG
>JAICSD010000251.1 GCA_025937075.1 Vicinamibacteria bacterium
CAGAGCCGGCTGCCCATCGAGCCACGCCTGGACATCCGCCTGATTCACCGTCACCTTCAGCTCGTGCCACGCCGCGCGATCGAGCATGAACGGCTTCGATCGATCGCTGAATCGCACACCGCGGCGAATCCCGTTGTGGAACTCCCAGAGCGCGACGTTGTTTTCCGTATCGTTGTAGCGGATCGCGAGCCAGTCCCCGTTCGGCTTCACGTTGAAGACGATGCCGGAGGCCCGGTCGGCGTCGCCCGCAATCGTCTTGAACGTGACGCTGATCGTGCCGTTCGAAAACGAATCGAACCCTTTCAGGATCGCGACGGGGTAGTACGCGAACTGCTTGGCGTTGTCCATCAGCTCTTCGTTCGACGTGCCATACAGCTTGCGCGCGCTCTCGATCAGCAGCTTCGTCGGGTTGTCCTTGCTCGCCACCCAGGGACGGCCGTCCACCATGATCACTTTCTGTTCCTGATCCTGCGCGACGATCCAGGTTCCGACCATCGGCTCGAAGGCCTGCGGCGGCTTCCCCACCTGCTCGGTCGTGAGATCCACCTTCAAATCCGCCGCGGCAACAGCCGCGACGACCGTCGCTATCGCAATGGCTCCGACCGTGCACCGTAATCCCCTCATGCCAATCCCCTCCGACACAGTATCGCCGCAATTGCCACGCTCACGGGCCACAGCACATAGAAGAGAAATGCCGCGCCGCGCGGCGGATGTGGCAGCGGATGGCCGCGAAATGCCGCCGCCTCGTCAGTGGAAGGCGGAAGAACACCAGCCGTCGAGTAGATTGCTTCCAGCACGCCTTCTGCCGTTGTCACACGGCTCACCGTGCGCCGGCCGGCGACCTCGTACCATATCTCACCGTAGTGCGGGCTCGTCTGTTCGAACAACCCGACGGACGTGGCGGAGATGTACTGAACGTTCAGCCGCGGCAGCACCCGGCGGAGCTTCGCAATCGCCTGCCGATCGAGATCAACTCGCCGCGGATCCTCCGGCGCGAGGTGCACCTCGATCCGTACGGGTCCGCTGATGCCCTTCAGGGCGCGCTCGTCCTGTTCCGCAAAGGAATTCGCGCGATTCTCCGACATATCCCAGGCAGGCCTGACGAGCGTGCACACGCCGATGAGCGCAGCGCCGGCGACGCCGAGCAGCGCCGATTCGAGCACGCGGCGCCGCACAGCCGTGCCGAGCCGCAGCCAGACCGCCGCGATGCCGAGGCCCACTGCGGTCAGAACGGCGATGACGAGGACGACCGACGCGCGCACGAGACCGTGCTGGAATTCCACGACCATGGCGGTTGGCGTATACGCCGCCGCGCGCTCCCAGAGACCTCCGTGCACGGCCGCAGCAAAATCGAGAATCCACGTCCCGACGGTCACGCTGAGCGTCAGGATGGCCGCGGTCGACGGATGTTCGGCGATCGCTGCGGTCGCCGCACCCAGCGCGATCGTGAGCCCGGCGTTCAGCAGGTGGCCGGCGGCCACCGTGAAAAGCTCGGGAAGGTAGATCGATCCACCGTACGCGCGCCACAGCCCGATCGCGAGGATGGGCGGGATCGACGCGACACTCCAACCGACGATCAGCACGCCGGCCTTCGCGGCGACGCGCGTGAACGTCGAAGAGGTGTGCTGCAGCTCGAGCTTCAGCGCGCCGGTCTGACGATCGCCTGACACGAGGCGGATCGCGACGAACGGCAGCAGGAATGCGGCCGCGAGCTCGCAGGCGCTGAACGTCGGCGCCCATACACCGATCAGAGGCGAGAACGCTTCGCCGACGCCTGCCGCCGTTCCGTTCAGTCCGCTCAGCTCCGCGTATGTGCGCACGGCGCTGATGAACGACACGCCCACGATGGGCCCGATCAGCAGCAGCAGAATCCAGAACGCCCGCGATGCCAGCAGCTCGCGCCATTCTTTCGCCAGCATCCAGCGGAAGGCGCCGCTATGTGAGCGCAAGGAAGACCTCTTCGAGCGATCGCGCTTGCCCGGCAGCACCGCGTGCCGCCGCCGCCGACGACAGCTCGTCCAGCGTCCCTTCTCCGCTGACGCGGCCGCCGCTCAGCAGGACGAACCGATCGCACACACGCGCCGCGTCGCTCACCTGATGGATCGAGAGAAACAGCGTGCGCCCGGAGGCCGCGTGCGCGCGGAGCGTCACGGCGATTTCTCGGCTCTGACGGAGATCGAGGCCGTCGAACGGCTCGTCGGCGAGCAGCAGCGGCTGCGGCGTCAGCAGCCCCATCGCGAGCGCCGCACGCTTGCGCTGCCCCTTCGAGAGCGTCCCGATGCGCGCGTCGAGGAACGGACGGAGCTCCAGACGCGCGACGACGTCTGCGAGGCGATCGGCGCGTCCGTCGAACAGCCCGACCAGGTAATCGAGCGCCCATCGGAGTGGCTGCGACGCCCACGGCGCGATCGCGTCCGGCACGTAGAACAGGCCCGCCGCGCGCCGGCGCCGATCCGCGCGGCTGCCGTCGATGAGCATCGTGCCGGCGTCCAGCGGCAGCAGCCCCGCAAGGCATTCGAACAGCGTCGTCTTACCCGCGCCGTTCGGGCCGATCAGGCCGAGCACTTCCCCATCGCGAACGCTGAAGGAGACGTCTTCGAGCGCGGTGAATCGTCTGAATCGTTTGGTAAGGCCGCTCGCTGTGAGACGGGGCTGCATCCGACAGAAATTGTATTTGCATTTGTGCCGCATCGAAGTGGCCGCGGCTAGAATCGGCTCGTATGACACTGCGGCCGATGCTGGCCACGCTCGCCGACGCGCCCCTGACCGGCGCGGGGCTCGTCTACGAGCCCAAGTACGACGGCATCCGCGCGTTGATTGAAGTGACGCGCAGCGGCGCTGGACCGCGCGTGCACATCTGGTCGCGAAACGGCAACGAGAAGACGCACCAGTTCCCCGCGATTGCGCAGGCGCTGCGAAAGGCCGCCGCGCACGTCACGCTGCCCGTGATCGTCGACGGCGAGATCGTGGCGCTCGACGCGCGCGGACGGCCGGCAGGATTTCAGCGGCTGCAGGGACGCATTCACCTCACGGGCGCGCGCGAGGTGGAGAAGATCGACCGCGAGCAGCGGACCGCGTTCATCGCGTTCGACCTGCTTCGCGAGGGGCCCGGCGATCTCTGCCGCCTGCCGCTCACCGAACGCCGCGCCAGGCTCGAGGCGCTGTTCAAGCCATTCGTCGAACCAGATAGCGTGATCCGCATCAGCGAGCAGGCGCGCGGCGATGGCCGGGCGATGAATGCGCGCGCGGTCGAAGAGGGGTGGGAAGGGCTGATCGTCAAGGACGCCGCGTCGGTGTATCAGGCCGGCCGGCGTTCTCCCGCATGGCGAAAGCTGAAGGCCGTCAAGCAGCAGGAATTCGTGGTCGGCGGCTGGACCGAGCCGCGGCAGACGCGCACGCATTTCGGCGCGCTGCTGCTCGGCGTCTACGAGAATGGCGCGCTGAAATACGTCGGGCACACCGGCACCGGGTTCGACCAGGAGGAGCTGACGCGCGTGTGGTCCCTGCTCGAGGCGCGCGAGATTTCCCGTTCGCCTTTTTCGACGCCTATCAAGACCAACGAGCCCGCGCACTGGGTCCGGCCCGAGCTGCTCGCCGAGGTCAAGTTCACCGAGTGGACCGACGATGAGAAGCTGCGGCATCCGGTGTACCTGGGGCTGCGGGACGACAAGGATCCGCACGACGTGCATCGCGAGGAACTCGGGTCGGGCGCGCGTGCCATGTCCTCGGCGGCGCGTGCGCCGGGCCGCATGGCACGGGCCGCTCGAGGGAAGGGCGACACGGTCGTCCATGGGGACCTGCTCGACCAGCTTCGTACACTCGAGGATGCTCGCCGCGATGGCGAGCTGACCCTCCCGACCGGCGATCGGCTGAAAGTCACCAACCTGTCGAAGGTCTTCTGGCCCGAGCTGAAGATTACGAAGGGAGATCTGCTCCGCTATTACGTGGAGGTCTCGCGCTACCTGCTGCCGGCGGTCGAGGATCGCCCGCTCGTGATGAAGCGGTTTCCCAACGGCGTGACCGGCAGGGCGTTCTATCAGCAGCGTTCGCGCGACGAGCGTCCACCGGCGGGCGTGCGTATCGAAACGCTGCCTGACGACCTCGATCCGATCCGGGAGCCGGATTCGCGGCGACTCATCGGCGGCTCGCTGACGACGCTGCTCTACATGACGCAGATCGCCGCGATCTCGCAGGACCCGTGGTTCTCGCGCGTGCAGTCCGCGGCCGACGCCGATCACGCAGCCATCGATCTCGATCCCGGCGACGGGACGCCGTTCGCGCGGGTACTCGACGTCGCGCGCTGGGTTCGCGACGAGCTGCACTCGCTGCGCGCCACCGGCGTGCCGAAGACGTCGGGCGCGAGTGGTCTCCACGTCTACGTGCCGCTCCCGCCGCACACGTCGTACGAGTCGGGCATGCTCTTCTGCCAGATCATCGCCACCGTCGTCGCCACGCGGCATCCGAAGGTCGCGACCGTGGAGCGCACCGTCGCACGCCGTCCGCGCGGGACCGTCTATGTGGATTTCCTGCAGAACATCCTGGGGAAGACGCTCGCGACCGCCTACAGCGCGCGCGCGAGCGATTTCGCGGGCGTGTCCACGCCGCTGACGTGGAAGGAGATCGACGGCAGCATCGATCCCCGCGACTTCACGATTCGTACGGCGCCAAAACGTTTTCGCGAGGTGGGCGATCTCTGGAAGCCGCTGCGAACGGGCAAACGGGTCGATCTGGAATCGGTGTTCCGGAAGTACGGCGGGAGGTGAACGCGGCCCTGAAACGACCGCGCCACGACGATCGAAGCGCGGGCCGCCGTCACGCCGGCGTCTCGATCATGTGTCGCAGCGCCTCGCGATCGTGCGGCGTCAGCGCCCCGCGGTCGCCATTGTTGGTCGACGGATCCGAGGAGGGCATCAGCACGGCGCCGATGATCATGGCCGCCGCGGCCAGCACGGTCCCGAGCGTCGCCGCGCGGTGCGTCGCGGCCCAGAGCTGTGGGCTGACGTCGCTCGACCGCGCGTCGAAGACGCCGTGCGCGCCGTGATCGCCGGCGACCGGCTCCCACAGATTGTTCGGCCGGTTCGGATCCTCCGGCTCGGACGTCTGTTGCGACTCGTACCCTGTCGCGGCCAGATAATGATCCAGCAGCCCCGGGGCGATGCGATTTGCGAGGATCGCCTGGACTGTTGGTCCGCCTACCCACAGCTCGCGCCTGCGCTGATGCGCCGCCCAGTGGATGGCGTCGGCCGCGACTTCCGGCTGATAGATCGGCGGAACGGGCTGCGCCTTGTGAGGCAGGCGGCTCTTCACCCATCCGAACTGCGGCGTGTTCATCGCCGGCAGGTGCACCATCGTGACGTGCACGCGGCTGCGATCGTGAATCAGCTCGCAGCGCAGCGAGTCCATGAAGCCTTCGACGGCGTGCTTCGAGGCGCAGTAGGCGGACTGGAGCGGGATTCCCCGGTATGCGAGCGCCGATCCGACCTGCACGATCGTGCCACGGTCCCGAGGAAGCATGCGGCGCAGTGCGGCGAGCGTGCCGTGCACCACGCCGAGGTAGGTGACTTCCGTGACGCGGCGGTATTCGTCGGCGTGCATCTCGCGCACCGGCGAGAACACCGACGTCATCGCGTCGTTGATCCAGATCTGGATCGGGCCCAGCTCGCGTTCGATGCGATCGGCGGCCTCGTCGACCTGCGGCGCGTTGGCGACGTCGACGGGGCACACGAGCGCGGTCGATCCGGCTTCCTCGATCTCGCGGCGCGCCGCCTCGAGGCCATCGAGCCCGCGCGCGATGAGCGCGATGCGCGCGCCGTCGCGCGCGAAGCGTCGCGCGACGGCACGTCCCACACCGGCCGACGCGCCGGTGACCACGACCACGTCACTGTCTGTGGTCAGAAGGATCCTTCCTCGTCTTCCTCTTCTTCTTCGTCGAGGTCTTCCGTATCCTCGAAATCCTCATCGTCTCCGACGCCGCGGATCCGTTCCTCGCTGCCTCTGGGCATGTCTTCGTTGATGTCGTTGCGGTCCATATCGCCGCGCTTCTCGCCGGTGCCATCCGCCATAGCCGCTGCTCCTTTGTTGAAGCTCGTCAACACGAGACAGCGACGAGGGAGCAAAGCGGGTGCCGTACGGCTATGCTGGGAGGCTGAACGTCATCTGATCGCACATGCCCAAGAACGCGTACGACACACCGCAGGAAGCCGCCGCTGCGTTCGGCGTCGGCAAGCTCACGCGCCACATCTTCATCTGTCTCGGTCCCGACTGCGTCGAACCGGAAGCGGGAGAAGCGACGTGGGTGTATGTGAAGAGGCGTTTGAAGGAATTGAACATCGCGGGACCTGATGGGCCGTGCTACCGCACGAAGTGCCAGTGCCTGCGCATCTGCACGCAAGGTCCGATCTGCGTCGTGTATCCGGAAGGGACGTGGTATCGCAGAGTGACACCCGAGAACGCGGAGCGCATTATCCAGCAACACCTCATCGGCGGCAACATCGTGGAGGACCTCTGCTTCGCGCGGAATCCGCTGCCCAAGCCGGTGTAGCGCGTGCGTCGGCGTGGACGTGCAGGGAGGAGCGAAGCGCTACAGGAGCGAGCGAACGGCGTGAGCGAGCCACGCGAACGGAGCGGGGCACGGGGTCCCCGCGAGTGAGTGTGTAAGAGAGTCCGAAGGCGAAAGCCCCAACGATGTAAGAGGGCGAGCGAACGGCGTGAGCGTGTGGGGGAGTCCGA
>JAICSD010000486.1 GCA_025937075.1 Vicinamibacteria bacterium
CGAGCAGCAGCACGCGGTCGCAGAGCTGCTCCACCGCCCCCAGATCGTGCGTGACGAGGATCATCGTGACGCCGCGCGCCTTGAGGTCCTCAATCCGGCCCAGACAGCGCGCCTGGAACTCGGCGTCCCCGACCGCGAGCACTTCGTCGACGAGCAGCACGTCGGGCTCGAGGTGCGCTGCGACCGCGAAGCCGAGCCGCACGTACATCCCCGACGAATAGAATTTCACCGGCGAGTCGATGAAGGAGCCGATTCCCGAGAACTCGATGATGTCGGGCAGCCTCTCGGTGATCTGGCGGCGGCGCAGACCCAGCATCGATCCGCTCAGGTAGGCGTTCTCGCGCCCCGTCAGCTCCGGATGAAAACCTGAACCGATCTCGATCAGCGCCGCGAGCCGGCCGCGAATCGTGATCTCTCCTTCGGTGGGCGCGGTGATGCCGCTGAGGAGCTTGAGGATGGTGCTCTTCCCGGCGCCGTTGCGGCCGATGATACCGAAGGCCTCGCCGCGCTGGACGTCGAAGCTGACGTCGCGCAGCGCCCAGAAATCCGTCCGGCCGGACCACAGCCCCAGCGTGCCTCGCCGTCCGGAAGGCAGCCGGTACTTCTTCGAGACTCGATCACAGCGGACGTCCAGAACCATCAGCTAGCGTGTCGTCAGATTACGTCGGCCATCGTCGCTTCTGCACCCTTGAAGAGTGCATACGCGATCGGGAGCAGCACGGCCGCCGTGAGCAGCGGCACCGCGAGAAGCCCGAGCGACGGCGCGTGGTTTCGGAGAATCACGTCGCGGAAGCCTTCGATGAGGCCTGTCAGCGGGTTCATCTCGAATATGGTCCGGTACTTCGCGGGCACCTGGCTCAGCGGATAGGCGATCGGCGTGCTGAACATCCACAAGTACAGAATGAGCGGAACGGCAATGCCGATGTCGCGAAACCGGACCTGCAGCGCCGATGCGACGAATGCTATCGCGATCGTGAGCAGCGCCGCCGTGCCAATGACCGGGATCGCGAACAGCAGGTGGAACGTGATCGGACGTCCGTACCACGCCAAAATCGCGAGGAGGACGATGCCGCCCACGAGCAGATCGAACAGCCCTGCCGCGACGTAGCTGAGCGGGAGAATCTCCCGCGGGAAGTAGACCTTCGTGATGAGCTGCCCGTGGCCGACGAGCGCGTTCGTGGAGTTGTTCAGGCTGGTGGAAATGAAGCTCCACAACAACAGCCCCGAATAGGCAAAGAGGGCGTATGGAATGCCCTCCGTCGGCATGTGCGTGATGCGGCTGAACACGAACGTGAAGATCAACATCATCGACAGCGGCTGAAGGATGGCCCAGCCGAAGCCGAGGAGCGACTGCTTGTAGCGGACGCGAATCCGGTGTTCCGTAAGCGTACGGAACAAATCGGCATATTGCGCGAGCTCGCGTATGTTCCCGGCCGGCTCCCATCTGCGCGCGCGGGGCCGCCGGATCGTCACCGGACGAGCGTCCGCCGCCAGGCCGGCGCTCAGGGAGAAGCTCATCGCTGGCGAAACGTGCAAGAGAAATACCGAGGAACAGCTGAGGTATGCGCCTTTTCACGAGGCGCCTGAGCGAGAGGCGCCGAACTTTCAAATCTGCGAATACGCCGCCGGCCGGAGGAACACCGCCGTGATGTTCGACACGATCTCCGCGTCGGTGAACCCGGGCGTCGACGCGAGCTTGCGCCATTCCGGATCGCTGCCGAAAGCACTCCAGTTCTTTTCCCGCGCTGCGAGGTTCTCGTGCACCAGCATGTAAACCAGGCTCGGCATGCGCGTGCCGGCCAACGTCCGCGAGAAAAACACCGGCGTCAGGCCGACGCGGCGGAAGATCTCGATCTCTCCCATCTCCTCGAACATCCGGACCTTCGCGCGGTGCGCGCGCTCGCTCGGACTCTCGTACGTGCGCAGTTCGAAGAGCCGCGGCCCCTTGCTCCCCGTCGCGGCCGGTACCGCGATGTGCGGGAACTTGTCGAAGGCGGTGAGCAGCGTCACCTCCTGACGGACGAACGCAGGATCGATCGCGGTGGCCTCGAGGTACGCGGCACCTGCGCGTGTGAACTCCTCGTCCTGCTCGAGCCGTCCTTCGAGCGCGCCGACCGCGTCGAGCGACGCGAGCGGCGTCAACGTGAAGATGGTGGGCGTCGTCACGCCGGCAACACCTTCGAAGACGCCGATCGGCCTGTGTGCGAGACGGTTCAGCGCGGGAACCATCGCGTGCTGCAGGAAGTCGGCGACGCGGCGCGGCTCCGTTCCCTGGCGAAGCACGTATTGCCGCCAGAGATAGACGTCGGGGCCGCTCCCCGACTGGCGGCCGCTGCCGCTCTGCGATTCCGCGGCGGCCCAGGCGCTTGCGGCAAGCGTGCTTCCCATCATCGATGTCATGAACGCGGAGGTCATGAACGCGCGTCTCTGCATCCGATCAGAAGTCAATGGCAATCACCTCGTGGACATCGATTGACGGCACCATCAGGCTGAGCACGCCGCGCGACTCCTCGAACGGCGGACGGCTGCCCTTCGTGAGCAACTGCACCTGCCGCGCGTGCGCGCCCTGGGGCAGGCGAACGCGCACGCGCTGCGAGCCGATCGGAATCACCTCTCGCAGCGGCCCCTTCATCATCATCGGATTCGTGAGGTTCACGAGGTGCACCGTCATGGACTGCCGCTGGCGCCACACGGTGACGTCCAGCAATCCCGGCCCCTGAACATCGGCCGGCGGCGGTTCGTCAGCGGCCCACGCGACGGCGTTCCGTAGCAGGCGCAGGTGATCGACGCACATCACCTCCCAGAACGTGCGGTCGATGTCCCACGGGAAGTAGACAACGCGGCCTGGTCCGTGCTGGCGCAGATACACCTCGCGCGTCGTCGTGTGCGGGACACGCGGGTAGACGTCCTCCATCGGCAGGTCCGGATACGTCGGGATGAGCGTGAGCGGCGACGGGAACTCCGCTTTCGGTTCGACGCCGATCCGGAACACGCCGTTGATGATTCGCGAGGTGTCGCCGAACCCGTCGA
>JAICSD010000347.1 GCA_025937075.1 Vicinamibacteria bacterium
ACGCGCGCGCCGGCAGCGTCGGCACGTAGGGATCGGCGGACTGGACCCGGGCGCC
The DNA here is from genome assembly GCA_025937075.1 of Vicinamibacteria bacterium. The sequence goes on from JAICSD010000347.1 coordinate 56, forward strand.
CTTCGGGTGGAGCAGCGCCATCACGTCGAGCTACGGCGACTCGCGCATGTCGTCGATGTCGCGCTTGTAGGCGAGGCCGAGGATCAGCACGGTCGAGCCGTTGAGCGACTTCTGGTGCCGGTTCAGCGCTTCGGCGATCTTCTCGACGACGAAGTGCGGCATGCCGCCGTTGATCTGGCCGGCCAGCTCGATGAAGCGCGGGTCGACCCCTGTCAGCTTGGCTTTCCAGGACAGATAGAACGGATCGATCGGGATGCAGTGGCCGCCGAGGCCAGGACCCGGATAGAACGCCATGAACCCGAACGGCTTCGTCTTCGCCGCGTCGACGACTTCCCAGACGTCGATGTTCATGCGGTCGCACATCAGCGCCAGCTCGTTCACGAGGCCGATGTTGACGGCGCGAAACGTGTTCTCGAGCAGCTTCACCATCTCGGCGACGCGGGTCGAACTCACAGGCACGATCGTCTGAATCGCGCTCCCGTACAGCTCTTTGGCCAGTTCCGAGCACGTCGGGGTGAAACCGCCGACCACCTTGGGGACGTTGTGCGTCTGAAATGTGGGATTCCCCGGGTCGACCCGTTCGGGGGAGAACGCGAGGAAGAAGTCCACGCCCGCTTTGAGGCCGGTCGCTTCGAGCATCGGCTGCACGACCTCGTCCGTCGTACCCGGGTAGGTGGTCGACTCGAGGACGATCAGCATCCCCGGGTGGAGGTATTTCGCGATGCCTTCCACCGCCGAGACGATGTAGGACATGTCGGGGTCCTTCGTCTTGCGCAGCGGCGTGGGCACGCAGATGTTCACCGTATCGAGGTCGCGAACGACCGAGAAATCGGTCGTCGCATCGAGCTTGCCTTCGGCGTGCAGGGACTGGACGTCGGCGGTCTTGACGTCGGGGATGTACGACTGGCCGTCGTTGATCGCGTTGACCTTCCGAGCATCGAGGTCGATGCCGGTCGCGTGGAAGCCCGCCTTGGCGAGTTCCACGGCGAGCGGCAGACCGACGTATCCGAGACCGACGACGCCCGTGCGCGCAGTCCGCGCACGCAGCCTGTCACGAAGCGTTTCCGAGAGCTGTGTCATGTATATCCAACTCCTAAGCAGAAACGCCCAGCATAATCCGTTTCAACCGCGCCCACAGCCCCACGCGGCGCGTTTCTTCACGCGCCCGCGCCGCGTCGCGGCCGATTGTGGCCGTCGGCGCGACGGACGGGTGCCGCTGCTGGCGCAGCAGGCGGTATTCCTCCGCGAGCACGCGGCGCTGTTCGGCAAGCTCGCGTTCGCGCTGCCGGACGGCCTGTTCGCGCTGCTCGAGCGCGCTGGAGCGCGCCTCGTCGCCGATCGTCGGGCGCGCCGGCGCCGGCGGCCAGTTGCGCGCGTCCAGCACGCGTCCTGGCGCGTGCGCGGTCGTCGCGACAGGTCTCGGCTCCGAATGCTCAATCGCTGCCGGAGCGGCCGGCGCGGGCGCCGTGCGGGCGGCCGGCGGCGGTTCAACCGCGACATGCGCCGACGCCGCGACCGGTGCGGCCATCGCCGCTTCTGCCACGGCCGGGTCGTCGGCAGCGCCGGCGGCGAGGACGCCGGTCGTTTCCAGTTCGGCGAGGACGTCGCCAATGAGCAACCGATCGATCTGCGGCCGTTCCTCGGCGTAGCCGAACACGAGCGCCGCATCGCAGATGATGTTGATGATGCGCGGCACTCCGCGGCTGCGCGCGTGGATCAGCGCCGTGGCGTCGCGCGGGAACTCCAGCGGCGCGCCGATCGACGCGCGGCGGAGACGGTGGTTGATGTAGTTGGCCGTCTCGTCCTCGTCGAGCGGCGCGAGATGATAGCTGACCGTGATCCGCTGCCGAAGCTGTTCGAGCTCCGGCGTACCCAGCTTGTCGCGCAGGTTGGGTTGCCCGACCAGGACGATCTGCAGGAGCTTCGATTTCTCGGTTTCGAGATTCGACAGCATCCGCAGTTCCTCGAGCGCCGCCAGGCTCAGGTTCTGCGCCTCATCGATCACGATCAACACCATCCGGCCCGCGAGCCGCTGATCGACGAGGTACTGTGCGAGATCGCGGAGCAGCTGCGGCTTGCTCCGTCCCGCCGCCTCGAGCCCGAAATCGAGCATGATCGTCTCGAGCAGCTCGCGCGGATCCAGCATCGTGTTCACGATCCGGCCGACGGTCGTATGCGTGTCGAGATTGCGCAGCACCGACTGGACCAGCGTCGTCTTGCCGGAGCCGATCGCGCCGGTAATCACCACGAATCCCGCGTGGCTTTCGAGCCCGTAGCGCAGGTAGTCGAGCGCTTCCTGGTGCACCCGGCTCGGATACAGGTATTCCGGATCCGGGCTGAGCGCGAACGGCCGTTCGCGGAGCTGGTAAAAACGTTCGTACATCTCAGAGACCTCCGACCTCGGCGCGCCCGCGCCAGGCGCCGAGCTTCCGCTGCGCCAGGGCTGTGATCGCCGCCGCGAGCGGTTCCGGGTGGTGGCGGATCTTGCCCGCCGGCTGTTCCGACACCAGCGGGACGCCGATCGCCCGGACCCCAAGCCGATCGAGCGCCGCGAGATCGAACGCGCTCGCGACGACCGGGAAGGCACCGCGGTCGCGATAGATCGCGGCCAGGGCGTCCGGTACCGGCGTCGTGTTGTAGATCACGTAATCGAACAACTGCCGTCCCACGTGGCGCTCGATGGCGAGCAGGTGCTCGAGGACGCCGTACGTGTCCGTCTCGCCCGGCTCGGTCATCAGGTTCACGACGAGTACGCGCAGGCCGCGCGATCGCTCGATCGCGCCTGCGACGTCGGGGACGAGCAGCGGCGGCAGAATGCTCGTATACAAGCTCCCCGGGCCCGCGACGATGACGGTGGCCTGCTCGATCGCGTCGATGACGCGCGACGGGCAGCACGGCCGCTCGGGCAGGAGCGTCAGGCGCGCGATGGAGCCGCCCGCCGCCGCAATCGCCGTTTCGCCGCTCACCACGCGGCCATCCGCCAGTTCCGCGACGAGCGTCACGACCTCGTTCGTGGCGGGCAGCACGACCCCGCGGGCGCCAACGACCCGCGCGGCCAGGTCCACGGCTGCGGCGAAGTCCTGCGTGACGTCGGCAAGCGCCGCGAGCATCAGGTTGCCGACGGCGTGGCCGCTCAGCCCCGCGCCGCTCCCGAAGCGGTACTGAAACAGGTCCGCGATCTTCGCGCGGTTGTCCGACAGCGCCGCGAGGCAGTTGCGGATATCGCCCGGCGGAATCATGTTGAATTCGGCGCGCAGCCGCCCTGAGCTCCCGCCGTCGTCGGACGTGGCGACGACCGCGACCAGGTGATCGCGAGCCGCGTCGACCGAGTCCGCGACGAGGATCGGATGCAGCCCGCGCAGGACATTGGGTAATCCCGTGCCGCCGCCAATCGCAACGACGCGCGGCCGCTGGGCAGGCGCGTCGGGCTGCGGGCAGTGGGGCTGTGGCGTGGGCAGCATTACAACCCTCGTCCGAACTCCGCTGCCGGCGAGGCGGCGCGCGCTTCGTCGAGCGCGTCGATCGCCGGGAGGACCTCGCGGACCGCCCGCCGATAGTCTTCCGGAAAGTCGATTTCGATCCAGGGACAACCACGCGTGCCGATCGCCCAGAGCGGCCGCTCCGCCGCGTACGTGCTGAAGGCCTTGGGCGCCCAGTCCCGCCTGCCGCCGCGGGCCACGATGGCGTCGAGAATCTCGATCACGCGCGGCGCGCTGTCCGGGCCGAACTTGACGACCCCGAGGTTCTCCGCATGCGCCTGATCGGGTGGCAGCGTCTTGGACATTTCCATCACCCGGCCCGCGCGGATGCGAACCTTCATCTCCTCGTCTCCGTACGGCGCCTGCGAAGGCTGGCGGTAATCCACCAGGAGCGCGGCATCGTGGCGTGACGCGAGCAGATCCTCGAGGAGCACGGGAGGGAAGAGCACGTCACAGTTGAGGACCACGAAGCCTTCATAAAGCAGAGCTCGTGCCATCCAGAGCGAATACAAGCTGTTCGTCTGCGCGAACTCCGGGTTTTCGACAAACGTGACGCGCGTGCCGCACAACGCGCGAACGCGCTCGGCCTGGCAGCCGATGACGACGGCGATGTCGTCGACGCCTGCATTTTCGAGCGCGCGAATCTGGCGCTCGATCAACGTCACGCCACCGAGCTCGACCAGGCACTTCGGCCGATCGGCTGCCGTCCCGTTGAGCCGTGAACCCTTGCCCGCCGCCAGTACGATGCCCCGCATGTTCGAAACCAATCCCTCCTGACTGCTGTTACGCCGCTGGCGCAAGGCCGTCGCGCGGCCCAAGCAGTTCCCTCAACTTCGCCGCATATTGCGCACGGTCCGATCGTCCGACCGCCGCGCTGAAAAGCAGCAGGTACAGCAACCCCGCGACGCCCGCCTGCAGCGCCACCATCGCGAAGCTCACAGGTGCCAGCCGCCGGCTCATCTCCAGCAGGACCGCCACGACCGCTCCGGGCCAGATCGCCGGCCAGATCGCGTGATGAAATGCACGGCCGAGCGGAAGCTGCACGCGACGGCAGGCCGCCGGCCACAGGACGAAGATCGAGGCGACCGCGACCGGCACGACGGTCCCGATGGCCACGCCGGGCAGCCCGAGCGGGCCCACGAGCGCCGCGCTCATCACGAGGTTGACGAGCCCGGTGACGATGTTGACGAACGCGAGATACCGGATTTTCCCGGCGCCCTTGAGCAGCGTGGTCGATGTCGCGTTGCCGACGCGAAGCGCGACCGCGAGCGCGAGGATCTGAATGACGATGGCGCTCCCGATCATCCTCGGCCCGACCCACGCGAGCACGAGCGGCTGCGCGAGCACGACCAGCGTGACCGCGATCGGCAGCACGGTCGCCAGCGACAGCCGCGTGCCTTCGAGCAGCACTTTCTGCAGCCGCTCGGTGCGATTGGTCGCATCCGAGTCGACGACCACGGGGAAGAGCACCGCGTTGCTCTGGTTCGTCAGCCGCTGCGTCCCGGAGACGATGCGGTCGGCGACCGCCCAC
>JAICSD010000381.1 GCA_025937075.1 Vicinamibacteria bacterium
GAGAAACGCGAAATTCCTATGTCACAGTTCGTGTCACAGTTTGTCGATCCGGCGGATCAAGCGATCGAATTTCCTAAGGATTTTGGCTCCTCGGGCTGGACTCGAACCAGCAACCCTCCGGTTAACAGCCGGATGCTCTGCCATTGAGCTACCGAGGAACACAGGTGGGACGCGCGGGGCGCGAGAAACATCAGTCTACCGTAGCGATTCGGCGATACGCAAACCCTGTCGATCCGGCGTCGGCCTCTTCGACTATCACAATGAACCCACACGCTCGAGGAGGCACGGATGAAGTATCTGATGTTGATCAAACACGCCGAAACATTCAGTTTCGACGACATCCCGCCATCGCTGATGGACGCGATGGGACAGCTCGTTGAACGGAACCTCGCATCCGGCGTCCTCCTGGACACCGCAGGCCTGAAGCGGTCCGCGGACGGCTTTCGCGTGCGGCTGTCGAACGGTCAGCTCAGCGTGACCGATGGACCGTTCACGGAAACCAAGGAAGTGGTGGGCGGCTACGCGATCGTGCAGGCCACATCGCGCGAGGAGGCGCTCGAAGTCGCGCGCGAGTTCATGGACCTGCACCGCGTCCACTGGCCATCGTTCGAGGGGGAGTGCGAAGTGCGCCCATTCGAGGGCTCCTGATCCTCACCGCGCACGGGTGCCGTCGCGGGTGGTCAGCCTGCGCGCCGCCGCGGTGCCGCGCGCGACGAGCAGGCGACCCGGGCCGACAGACACGTTGACACGATGGTAACCAGGTGGTTACGATGTTCAGTAACCGTATGGTTACATCACGGCAAGCCCGGGACGCCGTCTTCCGCGCCATCGCCGACCCGACCCGGCGCGAGATCCTCAAGCATCTGCGCGGCAGGCGACGCACCGTCGGCGAACTCGCATCGAAGTTCACCCAGAGCCGTCCCGCCATCTCCAAGCACTTGCGTCTGCTGCGGTCGGCGGGACTCGTCGTCACGCACGAGCGCGGCGCGGCGCGGCTCTGCGAGCTCAACGCCGGCCCGCTGCGCGCGGTGGATGCCTGGCTGCGCGACTACGAGGCGTTCTGGACCGAATCCCTTCGGCACCTGAAACGGCACGTGGAGGAGCACCGATGACGTCTACCGGCACACCCGCCGACACCATCGTTCAGGAGATCACGATCCGCGCGCCCGCCGCGCGCGTCTTCGAGGCGTTCACGAGCCCCGACGCACGTGCGCAGTGGTGGAGCGTGCCGGGCCGCTTCAAGACGACGAACGTCGTGTCCGACCTCCGGCCAGGCGGCCGCTGGGTCATGCGCGGAACGCGGGCAGATGGCGAACCCTTTACGATTCAGGGCGAATACCGCGTCGTCGAGCCGCCGTCGCTCGTCGAGTTCACCTGGCTGCCCGACTGGCAGCCGGACGCGACGGAATCGCTGATCCGCGTGGAGTTCACGGAAATGGACGGCGCCACCCGCGTTCGGCTCACGCATTCGGGCCTGGCGACCGATCGCTCGCGCGCCAGCCATCGTGGATGGCCGCAGATCCTCGATTTGTTGAAGGAGTACGCCGAACGCGGATAGTAGCGTGAGCCGCGCCTCGCGCTACTCCGCCCGTGCGTCCAGATCGATGTTCAGCGACCCGCGCAGCGCATTCGACACGGGGCACCCCTGCTCCGCCGCGCGCGCGACTTCGCCGAACTGATCCTTCTCGATGCCCGTCAACCCGTGCGCCACGACCGTGAGCTTCGATGTGGTGATCTTGATGCCGGAGTCGCCCTTGTCCGCGCTCACCGTGGCGGTGACGTCGGTGCTCGAGGCGGAGGCGCCGCGGCGGCCGAGCGTCGCGTTCAGCGCCATCGCGTAGCAGGCGGCGTGCGCGGCGGCGATGAGTTCCTCGGGGCTCGTCACCCCTTCGGCCTCGCCGATCCGGCGGGGAAAACTCACCGGAAGCGAGAACGCGCCGCTGCCCGCATGCGCCGTCCCTTTCCCCTCCATGATCGACCCTGCCCAGTTCACCGTCACCTTGCGAGAAAACGTCGCCATAGATACGCCCCTTCAGAAATCCTGAGTGAATGAAATCGTGAGCTGACTCGTCTCAGCGCGTGTGCTTTGCCGTGAATCCCAGTTGCACGGCCGCGCCGAGGAGGCCGAGCACGATCCATGCGACGACGACCCAGCGGTCCCCCGGTGCAGGATTCATCGGATAGGCCAGCCACAGGTTGTTGCGCACGGCCGCGTCGGCGCCCGGATGTCCCCCGAATGCAAACCACCCGACAATCATCGTCCATGCGCCGCCGAACGCGGTCGCACCGATGATGACGTAACGTTGCAGCGCAAGCGCCGCCAGCGCGCCGGCCACGGCAAAGATGATGACCACGATCGCGCCGGGTTCGCGACCGATGAGGCTCCAGAGGAGGCTGGCCGCGAGCGCGCCGACCCCTGCGCCGACGAGCGCGACGCCGACGAAATACGCGGCGATGAGAATCAGCGCGCCGATCAGGCCGCCGGCGAGTGCGGCGCCAAGCATCCACAGCGTGTGCTCGGGGCCCACGGCCGCGCTGGCGAACAGCGCGCCCAGAATGAAGCCGTAGATCCCGAGAACGAGGCGGAAGACCCGATACCCGGCGAAGCAGGCGATCGCGCCGCCCGCGAGCAGCACGATGGCCGCTGGCACCTGAAAGGACGCCGGAAGCATGAAGTAGGCGATTATAGTCACGCGGAATGCGCAAGCTCAATGCGACGGGCGTGCTCACGGCGCTCGCCGGACTCGCGCTGCTGGCGTGGGTCATCTCACGAGTGGGCGCAGCGGAGATCGCGGCCGACCTGGCGCAGGTGGGATGGGGCCTCGTCGCGATCATCGCGATCGGTGGGGGCCGCTTTCTGCTGCGAGCCCTCGCGTGGCAGTTCTGTGTTGCCGCGCCGCACCGGCTCCGCCTCGGGGACGCGTTCACCGCGGCCGTCTGCGGAGACGCGCTCGGAAACCTGACGCCGCTCGGACCGATCGTCGGCGAACCGGCGAAAGCGGCGCTCGTGCGGCGGCGCGTCCCCCTCGGCGCCGCTGCAGCCGCGCTGGCGATCGAGAACGTGTTCTACACGCTCTCGGCGGCCGCGATGATCGCCTCCGGCATGGTCGCGCTGGTCTTCTTCTTCCGCGTCCCGCCCTTCGTGCGCAGCATCAGCGAAGCGGCGGTGATCGCCACGCTGGCGTTGTTCGCGCTGGCGCTCTGGTTCCTGTGGCGGCAGCCCGCCATCCTCTCGCGCGCGCTCGGCGCGACGCCCAGGCTCGCGCGTCACGCGAATCGAATGCGGTCCGTCGAGCAGCAGATCTATTCATTCGCCGCACGCAGCGGATCGCGCATCCCGGCCATCGTCGCCGCCGAGGTTGGTTTCCATGCGCTCGGTGTCGCCGAGATATACCTGACGCTGAGGCTGCTCGGCTACGGATCCGTCCCGTTCCTGACGTCCTTCATCCTGGAAACCGCGAATCGCCTGATTCAGGTCGTGTTCAAGGTCGTGCCGTTGCGGCTCGGCGTCGACGAAGCGGCAACGGCGTGGTTCACCGACCTGCTGGGCCTGGGCCCGACGACGGGCGTGGCCCTGGCCATCGTCCGCAAGGTGCGGGTGCTCTTCTGGACGACCGCCGGGGGCTTGCTGCTCATTCGCGAGGGCCTGTTCGCGCATCCCGACAAGCAGGCCTGACCCCGCCACGAAGTCGCCGGAATCCCGCCGCGTCACGAAGGACCGACGACGCAGGGGAGGCACGGACCGTGCAGCCCGCGATGAGCAATGAGCCGGTCCGTCGGCTAAGATCGCCTTATGGATCAGCCTCATTGAGGAGGGCGGAAACGACAGCTCGACCTCAAGCGTCTAAATAGGCCGAAGCGAGGGGCGGCGTAAGTCCACGCTCCTGAAGGTCTTGGATCCGCCGGCCGGGGCGGCCGGTAGACTCGAGGGTAGATCGTGAGACTTGCGAGAGGCGTCCGGAGTGCGATCGTGCTTGCGGCTGGAAACGGCGACCGCTTTCACAACACGAGCCATGATTCGAAACTGCTCGAGCCGCTGCTCGGGCAGCCGCTCCTGGCGAGAACGCTTGGCTGCGCGTACGAGGCCGGCGTGCGCAGAGCAACCGTTGTCCTTGGCTACCAGGCCGACCGCGTCCGCGCGCTCGCCGAAGCAGGCGCTCCGCGCGAGCTGGGGCTGTCCTTCGCCTACAACCCGGACTGGCGGCTCGAGAACGGCCTTTCCGTGCTCGCGGCGGAACCGCACGTCGAGAGCGAGGCCTTCGCCGTGCTGATGGGCGACCACGTGTTCGAACCTGCGGTACTCGACCGCCTGTTCACCGCCGCGCGTCAACCCGATGAATCGGTCCTGGCGGTTGATATGCGGCCGGCGCCACCGGAGGTAGCCGCGGAAGCCACGAAGGTGAGCCTTCGCGGATCCGTGATCACCGGGATCGGCAAAGAGCTCACGCGGTACGACGCGCTCGATACCGGAGTGTTCGTCTGCAGCCGCGTGCTGTTCGACGCGTTGCGCGACGCGCAGCGTGCAGGAGATTCAACACTCAGCGGCGGCATCCGCCGGCTCGCCGCGCGAGGTCTCATGCGGAGCATGGACATCGGGGACGCGACCTGGTGCGACATCGACACGGTGACCGACCTCGAAGCCGCGGAGCTGGCGCTCGTCTGCA
>JAICSD010000335.1 GCA_025937075.1 Vicinamibacteria bacterium
AGGAATTTCCTTGCTTCAATTATACGACCGGTAAGACGACGAGGCGAGCTGGACGGTTGTTGATGGCGGGCCTTTTCAGGCCCGCCGGGTCAAATCAGTTTCGTGATCCAGAGCGGCGAGTCTTTGCGCGGCAGGTCGCACGCGCGGCAGACGTCGGGTCCGCCGCTCTCGAGATGCTGACGCCGTGCGCGCCGATAGGGCTCCGCATTCCAGATCTCTTCGATGCTCGACGTGTTGAGGTCCCCGAGGATCGTGCGGCCGTCGAAGTCGGCGCAGCACAGGGACACGCGGCCGTCCCACAGCACCGTGAACGTGAGCCACGGCCGATAGCAGGGATAGTTCACGTCGGACTCGGTGTTGAGCGTACCCGCCCAGTTGTGCAGATCCGTGATGTGGATCTTGTCCGCGATGTTGCGCCAGTGCTCGATGAACGCCTGTTCGTCCGCCGAGTTGTTCTGCCGCACGAACGAGAGAATGAGCTTCGGCCGTCGCTTTCCCAGCTCCGCGCGAATTCTGAGCAGGCGCTCGACGTTCGCGATCACCTTGTCGTAATTCAAACCGATTCGTGTCGACTCGAAGACGTCCTTGCCCGACGCGTCCACGCTGATGTTGATCGCATCCAGCCCGGCCTCGACCATCCCTCGCGCGATCTTCTCCGTGATGAGCGACCCGTTGCTGATCATCCCTACTTCGGGAATGCCCTTCTGCTTCGCGTAGCGGACCTTCTCGGTGAGATGCCGATCGAGGAAGGGCTCGCCGTAGTTGTGAACGCGCACGTGCGTGATGCCGAGGGCGGCGCATTCGTCCACGATCTTCCGGAACAGATCGAAGCTCATGACCCCCTGCCGGCGGTGCATCTCGTCGCGCGGGCAGAACACGCACTTGGCATTGCAGATGTTCGTGCTCTCGATCTGGACGATCTCCGGCAGGATGGGCGCGCGGTCGCGTCCCGTCGCGAGCAGCAGGCGGCGCACCGGTTTGGCGTTGCGCCGCAGCGCCGATTCCGCCGTGCGGCGCGCCGCCGCTTTCAGGCCTGTGGCTCGAGACATGGATCTGACGGCGGTTCGGCAGCCTCACGCGCCCGGAGGCCGGGACGGGTCACTGCTGTCGAAAGTGTTCGATGACGCGCGAGAGGATCTCGTCGAGCTCGACGGTCGGCTCGTACCCAATCAGCCTGCGGATCCGGCTGATGTCGGGCACGCGGCGCGGCATGTCCTCGAAACCGGCCTCGTACGCCTGATCGTACGGAATCGTCACGATCGGCGAGGCGCTGCCCGCCATCTGCTTGATGCGCGCGGCGAGATCGCCAATGGTGATTTCCCGGCCGTTGCCGATGTTGAAGACCTGCCCGACCGCTCCGGGCTCGTTGATCAAGGCTACCACAGCCCTCACCACGTCACCCACGTAGGTGAAGCTGCGCGATTGCGAGCCGTCGCCGAAGACGGTAATCGGCTGCCCGGAGAGCGCCTGCCGCACGAAAGTCGGAATGACCATCCCGTACTGACCCGTCTGGCGCGGTCCGACCGTATTGAAGAGCCGCACGATGATGACCGGCAGCTTGCGCTCCTTCCAGTACGCGAGCGCGAGGAACTCGTCGATCAGCTTGCTGCACGCGTACGCCCAGCGGTGCTTCGCCGTCGGACCGAGCACGAGATCCGCATCCTCTCGGAACGGAACGTCCGCGCTCTTGCCGTACACCTCCGACGTAGAAGCGATCACCACCAGTTTTTTCTTCTTGTTCGCGTGCTTCAGCACGACTTCGGTGCCGTGCACGTTCGTCTCGATCGTGTGGACCGGCGCCTCGACGATCAGCTTCACGCCCACAGCGGCGGCGAGGTGGACGACGACGTCGCTGGCGTCGATGAGCTCGGCGAGCAGCGGTTCGTTGGTGACCGAGTCGATCGTGTAGCGGAAATGCTGACGCCCCTTGAGGTGCGCGATGTTGTCGATCGAGCCGGTCGACAGATTGTCGAGCACCGACACGTCGTCGCCGCGTTCCAGGAGCGCCTCCGCGAGGTGCGAGCCGACGAAGCCGGCGCCCCCCGTTATCAATACACGCATCGAACAAGCCTCTCTCAGTCGGTGCCGGTCAGCGCCGCGCGAGGTCGAGAATCGCCTGCGCGGCGCGCGCAGCGGCGCCCTGGGCATCAGCAGGACGCTGCTGATGGACGAACCGCTCCGCGGCGCCCGCAAGCTGACGTCGGAACTCCTCATCATACAGGAGGCGCGTCAGCGCAGCGCGGATCTCCTCGGCCGTCCGGGCACCGGCCATGGCCCCGGCGTCGACGAACGGCGTCAGGTTGTTGGGAAGCCCAATCACGAGCGCGGGCACGCCGAGCGCGAGCGCATCGATCGCGACCGTCGAGTTGACCGTGACGACCGCGCGCGCGGCGGCGAGCGCAGCGGCGAGCGAACACGACGCGGGGAGAACGCCGACGTTCGGCGCCGAGCGCAGGATCCCGTCGTACGCATCCGCGGTCTCCGCGGGGTGAGGCTTGATAGCCAGCCTCGTCTCCGGCAGCCCGCGGATGGCGTCGGCCAACGCGGCGAGGTGCGGCGCCGCTTCACGCTCCTTGGTCGCCAGCAGGATCAGCGGCACTCCGTCCGCCGCACCAGCGGCGCTCCGCGTCGCCGAGATGTCGGCGACGGTCTGGCGCCGGACGTCGGCAACGAGATCGTCGAGACGCGCGCTCCCGGTGACGCGCAGCGATTCCTGCGGAAAGTGGCCTGCCGATCTGAGGTGCTGCTCCGCGTACGCGTCGAAGAGCAGCGTCAGCGCCGGACGTGGAAAGCCGCGATCGTCCGGGTTGCTGGAGTCGGGCGCTATTTCGTCTGGTTCATGACGGTAATTCAGCCAGTGACGATAGATGAACCCGTGCTGAATGCCGGCGAGGGGGATCTGCCTGCGGCGGCATTCGAGCGCGAGCGCGCGACCCCAGCCGCCGGCCTCCGCGTACGTGATCGCCGCTGCAGGTCCGAGCGCGTCCAGGGCGGCGGCCGCTTCGTCCATCGCGCGTGCGGACCAAGGGAACTGCAGAAGCGCAATGCCTGCGAGCTGTGCGTGGACGACGGGCCACAGGTCGCAGCCGCGGATGACTGCGTGCGCACGAAGCTCGTCACTCGCGTACAAGGCGCGCCGTATCCCGTCCCGCTGACGCCAGACTTTCTTCGATGCGCCGAGCGTCGGGCCCGGGGCATAGCGTTCGATCGGAACGAGCCGCTCGCTGCGATCGGGCAGCAGCGCCTGCCACCAGCGTCGCGCACGGAAGTTGCGCCGCGGCCCCACGCCGACGTAGCCAATTGCGTCCGACGGGAGACGCGATTCGAGCGCGGCGAGCACAGGCCCGATATAGGATTCCGCACGCCCTTCTTCCCCGTGTTCGCGCCAGAACGCGCGATGGATGAATGCCGCAACCGTCCTCCGGCTCGACCGCACGGGTCGACGTACGCGGGACAGCCAGGCTTCCGTCGTCAGCGCATGCGCACGGGCCTCGAGCCGGGCGAGTGATACATCCGTCACGCGGCCCGCCCCAATCACGCGGACGCCGCGCGCCGCCGCGATGGACGTCACCAGATCGCTGTCGCCCTCGACCACGCGGAGGCTGCGCGGGCCCTCGCGCGCGATCAGCGCGTCGACCGCGGAGATCGTCCGCATGACGTTCAGGATCGCCTGCGTCTTGTGCAGGTAGAGCTCGGCGAACCACCATAGTGAATCGCCGCGGAACGTGAATCGGCGTCGGAACGATACGCCGTCGACACGCAGATGCCGGATTGCCTTGATCCAGCGATACGCGTCCTCGTGCGCGTGCTCTTCGAGATCGGCGCTGAGGCAATCCTCGAGCCGGACGACACGCCTTGACGCGCCGGAATCCAGTTCAACGGTCGTCATGTTCTGTCGGGCACGGCACGGGAGATCACGTCCTCGACTGCCGCGAGGACCTGCGCGGTCTCGATTCGTGCGAGGCAGTCCGGCGTGTGGCCGACGCAGCGTGCGGGCGGAACGCGAATGCGATTGCACGGCGCACACGGGAGATCGATTCGCACGACGCGATCGAGCGGCCCGCGTGGGCCGTAGCGCGCAGGATCCGATGGACCGAAGATCGCCACGATGGGCGTCCCGACAGCAGCGGCGATGTGCATCGGCCCGGTGTCTCCGCTGACGAGCAGCATCGCGCGCTCGAGCACCGCGGCGAGCGTGATCAGATCGAGCATGCCCGATAGATCGAGCACGTGGGTGCCAGGCAGTCCGGTCATGACGGCATCGATCTGACGGCGATCCGCGTGGCTCCCGGTCAGCACAATCGTGGCGCCGCGCTTCTCGATCAGCGTGCGCGCAAACTCACGGAAGCGGGTCTCGGGCCACTGCTTGATCGCGCGGCCGCCGCTGACGTGGACTGCGACGATCGGTTCACGCCGATCGCCCAGGAGACGCGCGGCATCCGCGCGGGCCGAATCGGGGATCGTCAGCGATGGCCCGACCACCGCATCAGCTCGCCGTCCGAGCGCGGCCTGGACGAGCGCCACCGCGTTGTCGGCCGTATGGGCGCGCGTATCGTAGGGAAGCGCCACATCGAGCAGCGGTCCGCCCCCGCCACTGGAGAATCCGGCAAGCCGGGCCGCGCCGGAGACTGCTGTCAGCAGATTGCTGCGCACGTCGGGCTCGAAGTTGATCGCCAGATCGTAGTGACGCGTGCGCCAGCGTCTCGCATGGAGCACCATCGTCGTCATGCTGCTGCCGCCGGGTCCGCGCGCCAGCCAGGACGCGTCGAGCGTCTCGACGCGATCGACCGTCTGGATCGCGTCCGCGATGACCTTGTTCCAGCTCCCGACGACGAGATCGATCGAGGCCTCCGGCGCGAGGGCTCGCAGTTCCGCCAGCGCGGGAAGCGCCATGATCAGATCCCCGATTCGCTCCAGGCGCAGGCACAGGATGCGTCGTTCCGGTCGAGCACGAGAGCTCATGAGACGCCGCACCGCGCCAATCGGACGGAGGGCCGCATCGGCCGCGCCGACGAGCAGCCGCTCACGTGGATCGGAGATGTTCAGCGGATGCACGGACGTTCAATTGTTCCACGGCTCTCGGGCCGTCACTTCACGGTGACCCGATCGACCATGACGCCAAGCTCCCGATCGTCCGGGGAGCCGAGCGTCTTCTGCGGGTTCCAGACGGCGCTCTCGATCGTCAGCCGTACAGGGTCTCCATTCGCGACTGACGCCGCGGCCTCCGCCGGCAC
>JAICSD010000055.1 GCA_025937075.1 Vicinamibacteria bacterium
CTCCGTCGAGCTGCTCGTGCCGTCGGGGATCCCGTTGTAGACCCCCATCGCGTACGAAACCTTCGCGTCGGCGAGGTCGCCCTGGACGGCCACGCCGATGTCGCGGTTCGGCACGAGACTCGAAGCCAGCGAGCGCTCCGGAAACAGGAGATAGGCATCGCCCTGGAGCACCTCGTAGCCGATTGGGGTCTTGTCCTTGCCGATGCGTACACGAAGTCGAGGCGAGAAGCGCATCGTGAAGTACGCGTCTTGTACGACGGACTTGCCGCTCCCGAAATCGGGCATGATTTTGAACTCGAAATACTTCGCGATCTGGCCCGTGAAGGTCGGCCGGGCCTTGCGCAACGTGAACGTATTGACGATCGGGTTCGGGTCGTCCGTGGAGAACCGGCCATCGGTTTGCGCCACCATGCCGAACGTCAAACGATTGTCCCGATCGTCGGACTCGATGAAGAACCCTCCATCGAAACCGACGCGGATCGTTGCGGGCTTGCCAGTCGCAGGTTGGCCGTCGACGGTCTGGCCCAAGGCAAGCCTCGGGACGATCACCACGGCGATCACAATCACGGCAGCAGAGCGCGCGGAGCGGAACACGCCAGCGCTTTGTGCAAGAGTGAACCCCAACCGACAGGTGAGGAATTTCGCGCGAATCCTTCGACTGGAGCCGTGGCCCGTCTTATATTCTGGTTCTTGACATCTGTATGAAGCAGAATATCTATGTTATGTCACAGACTTTTCGCAGCCGCGACGAGGCGCCGGCACTCTCCGAGCACCTGATCGGCAGCAGCGCGGGGGTCGCGACCGAACGCCTCATCGGTGGTGACACGGGGCTCGCGGCGGTGATGGGGCGCGCGCGCATCGTCGCGCGAAGCAACGCTCCCGTGCTTCTGTTCGGCGAGACGGGAACGGGAAAGGAAATCATCGCCCGGGCGATCCACGAGCATTCGACGTTCCGTCGCGGCCCGTTCCGGCGCGTGAACTGCGGCGCCATTTCCCCGGAGCTGATCGACTCGGAGCTGTTCGGCCACGAGGCAGGGGCGTTCACCGGCGCGGTGGGACGCCGCAAGGGGTGGTTCGAGCAGGCAAACGGGGGAACGTTGTTCCTGGATGAAGTGGGCGAACTGGCGCCCGCCGCACAGGTGCGGCTGCTGCGCGTCGTGCAGGAGGGCGAAGTGATGCGCGTCGGCGGGGAGCGTCCCGTTCGGGTGAACGTGCGCCTCGTCGCGGCGACGCACCGCGACCTGCCGTCGATGGTGGAGGCGCAGACGTTTCGGGAGGACCTCTATTACCGCCTGTCGGTGTTCCCGATCGTGATTCCGCCTCTACGGGATCGCCCCAGCGACATTCGAGCCTTCGCCGAGTACTTTGCCGAACGTGCCGCGAACCGGTTCGGCGTGCGGCCCGTGCCGATGTCCGACGACGACGTCCGTCTGCTGAGCGAATATGGATGGCCGGGAAACGTGCGCGAGATGGCGGCGGTCATGGATCGCGCTGTTCTCGTTGGACAAGGTCGGACGCTGGACATCGCCGCCGCACTTGGCCAGAGCCCCGTCCCGATGGCTTACGATCAGCCCGTACGCGCGCCTTCTCCATCTCGCTCGATCGAGCCGCTCGACGAGGTGATCAGGCGCCACATCGAGGCGGCTCTCCGGCAGACGCAGGGTCGCATCGAGGGTCCGCATGGGGCCGCGCGCCTGCTCCGGATCAACCCACACACGCTGCGCAGCCGGATGCGCAAGCTGAAGATCAGTTGGCGCGCGTTTCGACCGGCGACTGGCCGCCAGAATCAGCGTCTCAACGGACGCTGATCGTGCCCGCAACGACCGCGTCCGTCGCGCGCGTCTTTGGATGCCAGGATCGCGGGGAAAGCGAGGATTGTATGCGCGGTTGGATGGTGGGCCTGATGGCCATTTCGATGGTTCACTCCGGGGCAGCGCAGCAACCAGTGGCGCTTCTGCGCACGATTGATTTGCCAGGCGTCGACGGTCGCATCGATCACCTGGCCTTCGATCCCGCAACGGGTCGCCTGTACGTTGCCGCGCTGGGCAACAATACCGTCGAAGTTCTCGACACGAAGGAAGGGACTCACATCAGGAGTCTGGGAGGATTTCGCGAACCGCAGGGAATCGGCATCGTGACGGCGGCAAGGGCAGTTGCCGTTGCCAATGGCGCGGGCAGCGGAGTGCAGATGATGAGCGCCGACGACTATCGACTGGGCGCAACGATTCGACTGGGTGACGATGCCGACAACGTCCGATACGACGCAGCGGCGCGCCGCGTGTATGTCGGTTACGGAAGTGGTGCGCTCGCGTCCATTGATGCTTCGGGGGGGAAAGTGCTCGGTGAGGTCACACTCGCGGGCCATCCGGAATCATTTCAGCTCGAGCACTCCGGCACGAGGGCCTTTGTGAACGTGCCCACGGCCGGCCAGATTGCGGTCATCGATCGAGGATCCTTGAAAGTGGTCGCGACATGGCGGGTGACGACGGCGACGTCGAATTTCCCCATGGCGCTCGACGAGCCGAACCACAGGCTGTTTGTCGGATGCCGCCGGCCCGCGAAGGTGCTGGTCTTCGATACGACCTCAGGCAAGGAAGTCACTTCGTTCGACATCGTCGGCGACACGGACGATCTCTTCTACGATGCTGCACGAAAGCGTCTGTACGTGTCGGGCGGAGAGGGGTACCTCGATGTCGTCCAGGACGAGGGCAACAGGTTCTCCAGAATCGCGCACTTGCCGACGGCGCCGGGAGCTCGCACGTCGCTGTTCGTTGCGGACCAGGCGCGTCTGTACGTTGCCGTGCCGCATCGTGGGGCTCAGAAGGCAGAGGTTCGTGTCTTCGTCACAGGGCCGTAGGACAGGTCTCCGATTATCCGGCTAGCGTCCTGCCCGCTCAGCCGCGAGCGGCGCGCTTCAATTTCGTCGCGCCACGCGTCGATTGCAGCAACCTGTTACGCCGTCTCATGGTTGGAAATTTTACCCGGATGGCTTGCCGTAGCGCGCAACCGATCTCGCGTGAGTTTGAAAGTTTGCGCGCCCGGCAGGACTCGGTCTGCGTGAGCCGAAGGCGAAGCAGACGCAAGAGCGTCGCGAGCGTGGCCCGCTTGCGAATGGCGCGCTCGGAAGGACTCGAACCTGCGACCCTCGGCTTAGAAGCTCGCCGAAAGAGGGCGACACGGGACAACGCGACGCCGCCGCCCCAATGTTTTCGGGCTATTCCGATCGCGTGAGACTACCCGACAACACCTCGAGTAGCGGCAGATTGTCTGCCGTTGTCAGTCGAATCAGCCAGCCGCGCGATCCTCCAACTGGGGCCGCCCCCACCTGCGGGCGCGTGTGGCGAGTTCCTCCGAGACGTTCGGCCAATCGTGCAGCGTGCTCGGATCGAAGTCCGCGCCGTTAGGCCATACGAGCGTTCCAGCTTCCGAATCCAGGACGACGCGATTGAACACGTCAACGTCCTGAAGCGGACCGAAGAGGGGGCCATGCAGCACGGGCCGAAAATCGATGTGCTGCTGAGTCCCGTCACTGAAGCGCACGCCGAGTTGGTGCGGTCCAATCAGTTCGAAGCCGATGACACGGACGATTGAATGTCGCATCACCTCAATGGGTCGATCTTGACCGGTGGCTGGCCGGATTGCAAGAGCGCCCAGTCGTACTCCAGTTCGGCCCGATGGATTTCCACCCAGGCTGCGACGAGGCGTTCCTGCGGCTTCGGCAATCCGCCCCCAAGGCACTCGATTGTGTCGATGGCGAAAACGCCCACGTGCTCCTGGTAGTACGCATGGAAATCAGGTCGATGGTGGGACTCGCCGGCTTCGAGATACATCCGGATGATGATTCCGAAGAATCGCGAGAGTTCCGGCACCGACCTACCTTAGCAACGACGTCACTAGGAACCGCGGGCTCTAATATCAACGCTCGTCGGCAGCGGTCCATTCGAAACGATTGGGTATGCAGCGGTCGACTTCGGTCTGTTCGATCTGCCAGGGAACTAGTCGCCTCTGGCCTGGCAGCCGTAGCTCGCTTGCGATCTCCCAGACCGGAGGCTGGCGCGCCCGGCAGGACTTGAACCTGCGACCCTCGGCTTAGAAGGCCGATGCTCTATCCAACTGAGCTACGGGCGCGGAGATCACATCGTACAGCAATCTCCTACCGCACGTGGATCGGTAGCCGCGCGAGCAGCACGCCCACTGCAGTCTCGACGTCGAGCCGCAACTCCTGCGGCGAGTCGGGGACGAACTCGAAATCGTAGGTCTCGCCGTTGCCCATCTGAATGACGGACGGCCCCGCGATCGCCTGATCGCCGGGCAAGTCCATCCCATCCTTCGCGAGGGCGCGCCACGTGAGCAGGCCGTCGCCACGCAGCAGCATGCGCATCGAGGGGCGGAACACGTGGATGTTGATGAAGCGCAGACGGTAACGATCGCCGGCCTTCATCTCGAGCGCGCGCGGCATCAAGGCGCCATTGATCAGCACCACGCCCGAATCGGCGGTGCGCCGCGGCACGGAGACCACCAGGACGATATCGTGCGTTGGATCGTAGCGGGCCGGATCGTCGACGACGAGCAGCGGCCCGTTCAGACCGGCCTGCTGCTGGCGCATCTCGTCGACGTGCGTGTGATAGATGAACGTGCCCGATCGCGGCGGCGTGAAGCGTGCCTCGAACGAGGCGCCGGGCTGGATCGCAGGCGCGATCCGGTTGCCGTCGCCGGCAAATCCCGCCACGCCGTCGTAGTAGCTTTCCAGCTCGATGCCGTGCCAATGGATACCCGTCGCCTCGGGCAGCTGGTTGACGACCGTGATGCTGACCGGCTCGCCGCGTTTCAGCACAATCGTCGGACTCGGAACATACGGCGGCGCCGCGGAAGTCGCCGCGTTTCCATCCTCCAGCGTGAAGCCGTACGCGGGCTCTTCGGGCGTTCCACCAGCGTCGACGCGCGCGACGAGGCGCAGCATCCGCCGCTTCCCGGCGTCTGGCGCGGACGCGCTCTCCGCCTTCGGACGCACCGTGATACCCACTACCGGACCCGACATCATTTCGAGCGCGTGATTCGAGACGTGATGACTCGCGGGCCGCGAGGTCCCATCGATCGGCAGGGCGGCAGCAATGTGCGCGGTGTCGTGGCAGTGGAACAGCCAGTTGCCTGGCCTGGTCGGCACCCATGTGAACGTCATCGTCCGCCCGGGCGCCATTCGTTCCGTGTTGGCGAGGTGCGGCGAACCGTCGGGTGGAAAAGTCGTCTCGGTATTCCCGTCGCCGCGGCTGTCGACGTTGAAGTAGAAGCCGTGCAGGTGCATCGGATGGACGGCGGCGCCCGCGTTGATGACGCGGACGTGCACCGTGTCGCCGACCTCATAGCTCAATCGTTCGGTATGCGGCCACGATTTCCCGTTCATCACCATCCGGTTCGCGACGCCGAGCGGGATGACGCCGTTTGGCCCCGCCTGCGCCCACACGCCAATCACGAAGACGCGTTCGTCTCGCGGGACACGATCCCGAGGCTCCACGAGAAGCGCGCCTGAGAGTTGCGAGTCGCGCGCGAGACGCTCGATGATCGACGCGCCGTTCGTCGCGCCCCAGTAGTAATACGTGCCGGGCGTGGTCGCGGTGAAACGGACTTCACGAACCTCCCCAGGGGCGATGGTGATGGGATCGGAGGCGGCGGGCTCGCGACCGGACAACCCGTGGAACACCAGCGGTTCGCGGTCGGAGCGATTGCGGACGAACGCTCTGACCTCGGTGCCCTCGACAACGCGGATCATCGGACCGGGAACCTGCAGCGGCCCGCCCTCGAGCCCAAACGCGCGCACGCGAAGGCCAGGATCGGTGTCCGCATCCGGATGCCACTCCCCTTCGCGCGCTTCGAGGCGCAGCGTCAGGGTCGTACCCTCGAGAGTTCCGGCAGCAGCGCGATTGTCATTGATCGCGATTCGCTCGACGGAACCAGCCTGCGCGCGCACATCGGCCGCGACAGACGGCGATACGCGCACGAAGAGCGACAGGAACAGGAGAGAAACGATAGAGCCGCGCACGGGTGACATGCCGCCCTCCGCTGGTCAGAGACTCGGAATGGGGAGTGCGGCAGTTGTAGCACAACTTCTGCGAGCCGGACGAGAATTCGGCGGGCGCGCGACGCCTAGCGCTCGGCCGCCTGCAACTCCTTGAACCGCTGCTCGGCGCGGTCCACGAATGCCAGGTAGCCGTCCGGATCGATGAACGGGTTGGAACCATCCGGATCGGCGCGCAGCCGCGCAGCCTTCGCCTGGCCGTCGAAATACGACGCGTGCGCGCCAAGGAAGATGTCGCATGGCAGCGCCTTCAGCGTGCGGAACGCTCGCTCGAAGTCCGTGCCGATTGACGGATAGGTCGGCATCCCGCGCAGCCGCATGCCATCGAGGACCGACGTGCCGCCGACGTCGACGACGTGGTAGGTACGCCCCTTGTCGGTGACGTCGAACGTCCACGTCGTGCAGCCCTTCGTGTGGCCGCCCGTCACGTGCCCGGTGAGCACGACGCCGCCCAGCCTGATCTGGTCGCCATCTTTCAGCCGCCGATCCACGTGCGCCGGCGGAAACGGATTCCGGTCGCCGAACAGAAAATCGCCGCGTCCGCCGCGCTCGATGACGTCCGCATCCGGTTCGCTGACCATCAGCCGCGCGCCCGTGAGCTGCTTCATCGCGGCAAAGCCGCCCGCATGATCGAAGTGCGCCTGCGTGTTGAGGAGCATCTCGATATCAGAGACGCCCAGGCCGAGCGCCGCGACGTTCGCCTGGATGATCGGGACGGTCTCCGGATATCCCGCGTCGATGAGGATGTGCCCCTCGGGCGTTGTCACGAGCAGCGACGCCATGTCGCTGCTGCCGACGTAGTAGAGACCGTCTGCGATGCGGAACGGCGCCGACGGCTGGTTGTCCTGACCGTGCTGCGCCGCCGCCCCCGCAGCGGAAGCAGAGATGACCAGGACGAGCGCCAGCCGCCACACCATGCGCGAGAGCTTACCAGCTTTCACCTGTAGACAATCTACAAGGAATGCGATACAGTCCGCGCGGAGGTGATCGATGCGCCGCGCACTCTCGCTCGCAGGACTCCTCCTCGTCTGTCTCGCCGCCGCCAATGCGCAGACCCGGACGCCGCGCGACAGCATGCTCGTCACGTCGTCGTGGGTCGCCGCGCACCTGCAGGACGCAAACCTCGTCCTGCTGCACGTGGGCGACAAGGCCGAGTACGACCAGCGCCATATTCCCGGCGCGCGCTACGTGTCGCTCAAAGATCTTTCGGCAGCGAGTGCACCGGAAACGTTGACGCTCGAGATGCCGCCCGCCGATGCGCTTCGAACGCAGTTATCGGCGCTCGGCATCGCCGACCGGTCGCGCGTCGTCGTCTACTACGGAAAGGACCGGATCTCTCCCGCCACCCGCGTGATCTTCACGCTCGAGTACGCGGGGCTCGTCGATGTGTCGCTGCTGGACGGCGGCCTGGAGGCCTGGACGCGGGAGGGACGCGACGTCACGAGCGCGGCGCCGGACATCAAGCCGGGCGCCCTCTCGCCGCTGAAGATCCGGCCTCTCGTCGTGGACGCCGAGTTCGTGAAGGCCCACAGCACGGCTGGCGGGTTTGCAGTGGTCGATGCCCGTGACGCCGCGTTCTACGCCGGCACGCAGGAAGGCGGCCCGCGCGATCACCGTGCGCGCGGCCACATCATGGGCGCGCGAAGCGTGCCGTTCTCGTCCGTCGCCGGCGACGACCTCCAGCTGAAATCACCCGCTGACCTCGCGGCCATTTTCCAGAAGGCCGGCATCCGCCCCGGCGACACGGTGATTGGATACTGCCACATCGGCCAGCAGGCCACGGCGATGCTGTTCGCCGCGCAAACGCTGGGTCATCCAGTCCTGCTGTACGACGGATCGTTCGAAGACTGGGCGCGCCGCGGCTACCCGATCGAGAAGTAATCGAATCGATGGGCTCGATCGCCGCGGTTCGGCATCGAATCTGCTGGACGTCCGTCGTCCGGAGGCGTTACGCCGTCTGCCGTACGAACGGCGTACAGATTGTCGTGAAAGATCGGCCGAACGAGGAAGAAATCAGAACACGTCTGCGCGAGCTCACGGATGAGTCGCGGCGCCTCCGGGAAGAGCTGTCGGCGATGCTGACGGCGCACGAGACGGTGGCGCGGCGATTTCTCGATCGACAAACGTGGGCGAAGCGGCCACCACAGCCGAAGAGCCCGGCTCGCCCCAAGCGCGCGCGAACTCGGAAAACGACCAATAACTGACGGCGGCTCAGCCGCGGCCCCGCACGACCTTGAGGGGCGCGCGGGTCAGGCGGACGAGCCACGCCGCCAGCGGATCTGCCGGCGTCGCATGGACGTCCGTGTGCGCGGCACAGACACGCCGAAGTGCCTGTTCCTGACCCGGCGCCGCGAAGTGCGCCGCCGAATATCCGCACAGGAGGCGGAACGAGCACTTTTCGGACAAGCCGTTCCACAGCTCTTCGAGGGCCAGGGCCGATGCGAAATCCCCTTCCTCTGCGAGGAGCTCGACCATCTCGCCATAGATCGCAAGCGGTCGATCGTCTGACAGGCGGCGAACGCGCGCGCCAATCACGGTCTCGAACAGATCGGCGGACGGCATGTCATCCCGGCTGATCGCTTTGAGGGTATCGGCGGCATCCAGCACCGTCAGTCGCCCGGAGCGTCTCAGACGCTGCACGTCCATCCCGCGCTCCGTGAGGCGGACACCGATCGCATTCCAGTTTCTCTGCCTCGCGACCACCAGGAGGTCGTCGCCCTTCGCGAAAGCGCCCGACAGCATCGCGGCAACGCTGTCCGCCAGCGATTCAGCCGAGTCGAACAGCTGAACGACGTGCTCCGATTGGATGCGCCCGCGAACGACCGATTCCTTGTAGATCATTGATACACGTTCCCGCTGTTCCCCGTTCCTAGCCGACCTGCGACGCGCCCGCGGCGACCGCGAACGCCGGCAGGCGGATGCGGAACGTCGCTCCGTGCCCCTGGCCTTCACTCTCTGCGTGAATCGTGCCGCCGTGCATCTCCACGATGTTCCTGGCGATCGACAGGCCGAGACCGAGGCCGCCGTGCTCGCGCGTGAAGCGGCTGTCCGCCTGGCGGAAGCGCTCGAAAATATGCGGCAGGAAGGCCGGATCGATGCCCCGGCCCGTGTCGGTGACGACGATCTCGACGTCGCCCGCCAGCGCCGTAATGCTGACGTCGATCCGTCCGCCTGATGGCGTGAACTTGACCGCGTTCGTCAGGATGTTCCACAGCACCTGCTGCAGCCGATCGGCGTCGGCCTGGACCGCCTGGACGTCCGGATCGATGCTCGATCGAAGCTGAATGCCTTTTGCGTCGGCCGCAGGAGCGACGGTCGCAATCGCGTCCGTCAGCAGGCGCGAGGGATCCAGACGCTGCACGCTCAGACGCAGCTTGCCCGAGACGATGCGCGACACGTCGAGGACTTCGTCGACGATCTGCGCGAGCATCTTCCCGTTCCGCTCGATGACCTCCAGCGCCGCGTCGCGCCGATCCTGCGGAACGGCGGACGCGCGCAGCATCCGCGTGTAGCCAAGCATCGCGTTGAGCGGCGTCCGCAGCTCGTGCGATAGCGTCGCCAGGAACTCGTCTTTCAACTGGTTCGCGTTCCTGGCTTCGTCATACGCCCACGCATTCTCGACAGCCAGCGACGCGCGATCGGCAACGGTCTCGGCGAACCGCAGATCGGCTTCCGTGTAGCTGCGCCCCGATTCGGCGGCAACAAAGGTCATCGCGCCGATTGGCCCCTTGCGCGTACGCAGCGGCACCATCATGAACGATCTGACGCCGAGCGCGCGGACGGCGGCCAGATGCTCCGGGCTTCGCGCGCCTGCGACGACCATCTCGTCGGTGAGCTGCTCGATCATGAGCGACTCGCCCGTGCGCACGACCTGGCCGAGCCCCCCGGGATCATCGAGACGGGGCGGGTAGCGATCGTAGAACTCCTTCGCCAGCTTCACGCGTTCGGGATCGGGATGCGCGACCGCAAGCCGGTCGAACGTCCCGCTCGGCGAGACGATGTCGACGGCGCACCAGTCCGCGATGTGCGGCACCGCCAGGTGGGCGAGCGTGGACAGCGTGTTGCGGTAATCGAGCGAGCTCGCGAGCGCGGTTGCCGCCTGCGCGAGGAAGAGCGCCTGTCGCTGCCGGTTCCGCTGCTCGGTGTACAGATCGGCCGTCCGCAACGCCGCCCCCGCGATGTATCCGAGCGCCTGTGCGCTCTCGATCTCTTCGGCGGCGAAGCGGCGGGGCTTGCGGTAGTAGAACACCAGCGTCGCCGTCGTCGCTTCCGCTCCGGAAGAGAGCGGAATGGCGAGAATCGACTTGATTCCCTCGCGGCGGTACGCCTGGCGGCGCTCCTGGAGCACCGCGACGGTGTCGACATCGACCGCGACGATCGGATCCTGCGCCACGAGGCGGGCCAGCTCACGGCCGTCGTGCGGCGTGAGGATGTTCTGGGCGAACTCCTCCGAAAGCCCTCTGGACGCGGCGACCCGCCAGGTCTTGCGTCCTTCGTCGACGCGCCAGACGGAGTACGCATCGGCGGTCAGGACCTCCCCTGCCAGACCGATGATCGCCGGCAGCACCTCCTCGATGCGGGGGGACCCGAGCAGGGATCCCGACGCCGCGACGAGCGCCGTCAGCCGCCGATGGACGTCGACCCGCCGATCTTCGGCCTGGCGAAGGCGAGCCTCCACGCTGCGCCGAAAGCTGATGTCGCGCGCGATTTTCGATGCGCCAACGATCCTGCCGTCGGCGGCGCGAATGGGCGACACCGTGATCGACGC
Organism: Vicinamibacteria bacterium; assembly: GCA_025937075.1. Next base: position 10,842 of record JAICSD010000055.1, read on the forward strand.
GGGAAACATCGTCCCGTCTTTCCGCATGCGGACCGTTTCGAAGTGATCGATCGTCTCGCCGCGCCGAAGCCGGGCGAGCACGTCGTCTTCCTCGCTCTGCCGATCCGGCGGAATGATGATCCGGATGGACTTGCCGATGGCTTCCGCGGCGGTATACCCGAAGATCTGCTCCGCGGCCCGATTCCATGAAGTAATGGTGCCGTTCAGGTCTTTGCTGACGATGGCATCGTCCGAGCTCTGGACGATCGCGGCGAGATAGAGCGCTGCCTCACCGTTTCGAACGTCAGACATACGATGCGGAGCAGAGGCCCGAGAAGCGCATGGTTCAGCTTAGGGTCGTACGTTCCCAGTAAAAGGATACCGCAGGCATGATGCAAATTTCCTGACGCCGGTTAACAGGCCGGCGGGCGCGCCGTCCTCCCTGACAAGTGTGGCGCCGCATGCCGTGAGAGGGCAGCGGCTTTCAAGGAGGTTCCCATGCGTTTCCGCGTGCTCTTGCCGCTTCTGCTGGCCGCGCTCGGCGCGGCGTCTCCCGCCCTGGCGGGCCCTCCGCTCCTCTGTCATCCGTACGACATTGGCGACGCCAAGTCCCTCCCATGGGACGGCGCGGGCGCGTGGTGGCGGGGGCAGAACGGGTACGACATCACTCACCTGGTCGCCGACACGACGGCGCTCCTGACTCCATCGACGCCCGTGGTCGTGCGGATGGAGACGCTCCGCCGCGCCGTCATTTACGCGAGCCCCGATGCGAAGGTCGCGCAGGCGCTCTTCCGCACGGTCACGGAGCGTGCGCAGGCTGCGAGGCAATCCGCACAGGGCGATGCGCTGGCCTATCTCGATGCGGCATACGTCACGGGCGCCTTCCGCGAGATGGTGTGGGTCGGCGAGAGTCCGGAAGGACGGGCGCGCGCCGCGGGCGCGAAGACTCTGGCGCTCGATGGTCAGGAATACGCTCTGATTCAGAAGGCACTGTCGCTGCGACCGGACGACCCGGCCATCCATTTCGCGGCGGCGCTCATCGCGGCCGACAACAACCGAGCGGCCTACACGGCCCACGCGGCGCGGGCTCGGGCCGGCATCAGCCGCGATCCGCTGCTCGCCCGCAACATCGACCACGTCTCCTGACGCGGGCACCTGGTTCCCACGTCCGGGCCGTGTAGTCTCTCATTGCGCGACTGTCGAAAACCCGTAAGGCCTCTCAGGTGCGGCGCTGCGGACGGCTCCTGAATAGATGTCCGCGGCGTCCCCTTCCGCCACGAAATCCGTCACTGGTCGGGCACAAATCCTCGAACTCGTCGATGAAATCGTCTTCGGATTTCAGGATTGTGCGGTCCGGCGGCGCGAGCGCTGCCCGATTGAGGACGGCACGTGGCTTGATTGCCGCACGAAAGGATGCCCATCGTCAAAATGCCGCGGCAGGGCTCGAACCGGTCCGGAGACTCGCCACGCACAACAGCCGAGCTCCGCGGCTGGATTCAGGAGAACCTGCGCCTGCCTGCTGATCTCGAAGGACGCCTGCTGCAGCTCATCGACGAGGTCGTCGGCCGCCAGCGGCAGCTCGTGGAGGAATCCAAGCACGAGGCCATTCGCGCGCTCGCCGAAGGATTCGCGGGCAAGATGGACCGGCTGCAGCGGCAGCTCACGGAGAAGGACGTCACCGTCAGCAACATCGCGCGCTACTTCGAGGAGGTCGTCGCGGACCTGACCGAGAAGTCGCACCGCGATCCGAAGACGAAGCTGCTGAACTTCGACTGGTTCATGGAGCGCGTCGAGTCGTTCCTGGCGGTCGAGCAGCGGGTCCGCTGGTGCGCCGTCGGGGTCGTCGATATCACGAGCTTCAAGTGGTACAACGATACGCTCGGCCACGCGATGGGAGACCGCATCATCGAAAGTGTGGCGAGGATCCTTGCCGACCAGATCCGCTCCGAGGACTTTCTGGCCGTCGAACGCGGCGAAGCGCGCGACCTGCACGCGCGGTTTGGCGGCGATGAATTCTGTTTCCTCATTCCCGACCTGCCAGGCTGCGGCGAGGCGGTGGAGATTGCCGAACGCTTCAAGCGATCGGTGGAAGCGCACGACTGGTCGCGCGACGATCGCCGCCTCAGCACGCGCCCCGTCCGCGTCGACGTCGGCGTCGTCTGCCTCCGTCTCGGGCCCGTGTCCGAGCGGCGCGGCGTGGCGCGCAAGCTCGCGGCCGAACTGATCCACCGCGCGGACACGTTGATGTACGACGCGAAAGGCATTCAGTCGACCCGCGTGCACCCCGCCGCCGTGCGGGTGGTCAAAGGGGAGCTGAGCGATCTGCCGAACACCGATGCGCTGTTTGCGCAGGTCGCGGCGCGCAAGCCGCCCGTCAAGGACCGCGACGCCCGCTGAGCGTGCTACACTCGTAAGGTTCTACCCTCAACGATTACGGTGGATGTAGCTCAAAGGTAGAGCACCGGACTGTGGCTCCGGACGCTGCGGGTTCGAGTCCCGTCATCCACCCCAGACGCGTTCGATCTCAATCAAGGCGCCGCGAAGCTGAATTTTGATACGCCCTCGTTCGCGTTCCCGCCAGCGTCTTCGGGCAACACGGCGGAGTTCACGCTGCCCTTCAGCCTGCTCCCGTCGGGCTCGTCCCGTTCGTTCGTGTTCTTCGATCCGGGAAACGGCACGCCGGGGTTCGACGTCTCCGTACGCGGATCGGGGACGGCGACGCTCTTCACGGAGATCTTCCGCAACCCGGGGCTCAGCCCACAGTACAACTTCAAGAGTCTCAGGTACGACTTCACGAATCCAACGCCGGAGCCTGGCTCACTGGTGTTGATGGGAACGGGAATCGCTGCCGGCTGGTGGCAGCGTCAGCGCCGTCTCTGCAACAGACGCGTTTGACCTGCCCTCAATGCAGTCGTGAGTACTTCTCGTCGAACGTGTTGGTAAAGAGCAGATCCGGATCGTAGCGGCGAGAGCCCGGTAGGACGGGCCAGTGTTGACTCCCCCTCCAGCTTGTTTCAGAATCGCAGACGCGTTGACCCTCGAGGATCTCGAACGGATTGTCCGCCGCGCACTCGGTGAGCTTGGCGTTGGAAATGGCCACGTCACCGTCTCGCCCGACGGCCTCGACCGCTGGCGCGTGACGGTCGGCGGAAAAGAGCAAACCTCGTTCACGATCCGCTGCGGCCGCGGGACGACGCCGCAGCACGTGCGCAGTCAGATCTTCGACCAATTCCACGGCCGATAGATGCGGTCCGCGCCCTAGCCCCGCGCGCGCTTCTTCTCCTTCGCCGGCTTGGCGGGTGCATCCGCGCGGACGGCCTTTTCAATCTCCACTTTCGCCGACTTCTTCTTCCCGGTGCTGACGCGATCGAGGCTCTGACGCAGCGCGTCCATGAGGTTGACGACCTTGGGAGGCGCTTCCTCCGTCGTGGCAACGACCTCCTCCCCTGCGATCTTCGCGTCGATGATGCGCTGCAGTTCGTCCTGATACGCGTCTCGATACTCTGTGAGATCGAGCGCTCCTTCGAAGTTCTCGATCACCTGCTTGGCGAGCTTGATCTCGTCGGGTTTGACCTTCGACGGCACACCGCCGAGCTCCTCGATGTTGTCCATGCTGCGGACCTCGTTGGCGCGCCGCATCGTGTACATCACGAGCGCCTTGTCCTTCGGCTGGACGGCAACGAGATACTCGCGGCCGTAGAGCGCGAGCTTGCCGATGCCCGCCTTTCCCTTCATGCCCTCGCGCATGACGGCAAACGCCTCCTGGGCCATCTGCCCATCGGGCGCGAGGTAATAGGGACGCTCGACGTAGATCGGATCGATCGCCTGCGCGTCCGTGAACTGGCGGCGGTCGTAAGCCAGGTGGAAACGGAAACGCTCGTTGATGGTCTGGTCCCAGCCGGCCGAGAATGTGTTGCGCGTGTTGTCCACGTTCGACGTCAGGTTGCGCTCGTTCATAAAGCCGAAGCGGAGGACTGAGCTGGCGAGCGGCTTTAACTCCAGAGCGATCTCGCCGTGCCGGGAGCCGGGCGTAACGGTCGCGCCGAATGGATTGAAGAA
>JAICSD010000280.1 GCA_025937075.1 Vicinamibacteria bacterium
GATGTCGGCACGCACCCGCTTCGGATCGGTGTACATCGACCGAACACGCTTCGTCACCGTATCGGCGTCGTCCGAGAGCAGAATCGTATTGCCGAGACTCTTGCTCATCTTTCGATCGCCGTCGAGGCCAGGCAGCCGCGACATCTTCGTCAGCAGCGGCTGCGGCTCGACGAGCGTGTCCGGCGCGAAGAAATTGTTGAATCGGCGGACGGCCTCGCGCGCGAGCTCCAGATGCGCCACCTGGTCCTCGCCCACCGGCACGAAGCGCGCGTCGTACATCGCGACGTCGGCCGTCTGCAGCAGCGGGTACCCAAGGAACCCGTACGTCGACAGATCCTTCTCTTTCAGATTTTCCTGCTGCTCTTTGTACGTCGGCACGCGCTCGAGCCATGGCACGGGGACGACCATCGACAGCAGGAGAAACAGCTCGGCGTGTTCGGGGACCAGCGACTGCACGAAGAACGTGCTCTTTTCCGGATCGAGCCCCGCGGCGATCCAGTCCACGACCATGTCGTACGCGTTGCCGACCAGCAGTTGGGTGTCCGCGTACTCGCTCGTGAGCGCGTGCCAGTCGGCGACGAAGTAGAAACAATCGTACTGATTCTGCAGCGCGACCCAGTTGCTGAGGGCGCCGACGAGGTGGCCGAGATGCAGGCGGCCCGTCGGCCGCATACCCGAGACGACGCGTGGCTTCACGGGAGAAGGAGCCTCATGAACAGGTTCGTCGGCGGCATGATGATCGCCGACGCGATGCCGCTCAGCAGCAGACCGTACAGCAGCAGGAAGCCGTATTGCCGGATCTGAGCGAACCCGGCCGCGGCGCGGGGCGGCAGGACCCCGAGCAGCACGTTGCCGCCGTCGAGCGGCGGGACCGGAATCAGATTGAAGAACGCCAGCAGCAGATTGATTTCGACGGCCGTCAGGAGCGCGTTGAGCAGCAGTCCGCCCACGTCGCCGTGCGCCAGCGCCACGGCGGCACGCAGCAGGATGGCCGCGACGAGCGCCTGGAGCAGATTGCTGATCGGACCCGCCGCCGCGACGATGACGAAATCCCGGCGCGGGTGGCCGAGGTTGCGCGGATTCACCGGCACCGGCTTCGCCCAGCCGATGATGGGAATGTGACTCACGGCCGCGAGTACCGGGAGCACGATGGTGCCGATCAGGTCGATGTGCACCAGCGGATTCAGCGAAACACGCCCGCGCACGCGCGCGGTCGGATCGCCAAGGGTATCCGCCGTCCATGCGTGGGCGGCTTCGTGGATGGTGAGCGACAGCAGGAGCACGCCGAAGCTGATCGCAACGGCCAGAACATCGATAGTCAATGGGCGAACTGGACGTCCAAGGATACGCGGAAACTACTGACTTTTCAAGAATTTGCGAAATGCGCGAGCACCGCGTCCGCGCACTTCGCGCCGACCACCGCGGTGAGCTCTTCCCGGTTCGCGCGGCGCACGCCCGCCAGGCTGCCGAACGCGCGGAGCAGGGCGTTCCGGCGCCTCGGCCCGACGCCCGCAATCCCGTCGAGGTCCGACCGGAAATCGCGCCGCGTTCGAGAGGCGCGATGGAACGTCACCGCAAAGCGATGCGCTTCGTCGCGGATCCGCTGAATGAGCAGCAGTGCCGGGCTGCCCGTCGCCAGCGCGATGGGTTCGTCGTGGTCACGGGTGAACAGCAGCTCCTCTTTCTTCGCGATACCCACAGCGACCAGGCGCGCCAGCCCGAGTTCCGCCAGCGCTTCGTACGCCGCCCCAAGCTGCCCCTTGCCGCCGTCGATGAGGATGAGATCGGGAAACGGCCCGCCGCTCTCCATGACCTTGCGATACCGGCGCAGGACGACCTCGCGCATCGAGGCAAAGTCGTTGTTCAGCGCTCGCGGGGCCCCACCCCCACTCGCTGCCGCTGCGTCGCTCGAAGACTCGCTCCTCGCGGCGGCCGCAGGCGCTGAGAATCGCAGTCCGCTGATCCTGAACTTGCGGTATTCACTCCGTTTCATGCGGCCGTCTTCGCAGACCACCATCGATGCGACGGTCTCGCTGCCCTGGATCGTTGAGATATCGAAGCACTCGATCCGGCGCGGCAGCGCCGGCAGATTGAGGACGACCCGCAGGGTTTCGAGCGCATCGTAGTGCGCTGCCACGTTCTCGTTGAAGCGGGTCTGATACGCGACCTGCGCGTTTCGCGCCGCCAGGTCGAGCAGCCCGCGCTTTTCCCCGCGGCGGGGGACCACGAGCCGCACCCGATGGGCCGACCGGTCGGTGAGCCACGCTTCGAGCAGTTCCGCGTCCTGCGCGCTCAACTCCATCGGAAGGTGCACCTCGGGGGGCGCCTCGCGGTCTTCGTAGAATTGCTCCAGCGCCGCCTGCAGCACTTCGACCTCGCCAGAGTCGAACCCGCCACCCTGCTCCTCCTCGCGCCCCTCGCCTCCCGCCTCGCGCCTCCCGCCTCCCGCCTCGCTCGTCAGCTCCACCCGCTCGACGACTTTTCCGCCGCGCACGAGGAACACCTGGACGACGGCGCCGGCCGGACCGACTTTCAGACCGAAGGCGTCGCGGTCGCCGAGTTCCGTGCCGGTCATCTTCTGCTGCCGCTGCCGGAGCGTTTCGATCACCTTGATCGCGTCGCGCAACTGCGCCGCGCGCTCGAAGCGCTCCTCGCCCGACGCGTCGGTCATCTGCGTCTTCAATCGCTCGACCAGTTCGTCGTTGCGCCCTTCCAGAAAGAGCCGCGTATGCTGAACGGCCACGCCATACTCCTCCGCCGAACAGATGTCACGGACGCAGGGCGCGATACAGCGTTTGATGTCGTACTCCAGGCACGGCCGCCCGCGCCCGCCGGTGATCACTTCGTTGCACGAGCGGATCCCGAAAATCCTGTGCGTCAGCTCCATCGTCCGCCGCCCCAGCTTTGCGGGCATGAACGGGCCGGCATAGAAATGGTCGTCCTTCTCCACCGCGCGCGCGACGAGCACCCGCGGAAACGCCTCCCCCGTCGTCAGCTGCAGGTAGGGGTAGTTCTTGTCGTCGCGGAGGAGGATGTTGTACCTCGGCGCGCGCTGCTTGATGAGGTGGTTCTCGAGCGCCAGCGCTTCGACGACCGAGTCGGTGACGATGGTTTCGAGCCGGGAGGCCTCGCGGAGCAGCGCGTCGTGGCGCGGGCTGAGCCCTTGCGCCCCCAGATAGCTGCGGACGCGGTCGCGGAGCACCCGCGCCTTGCCGATGTACAGGGTGTCGCCGGCGGCGTTGTAGTAGATATAGACGCCAGGCTGCTCGGGCAAACGGGCGATCTGGCCCTTGAGGTCCTGAATCGGCATGGACTACACTGTGACGTTTTTATCGAAATTCTGAACCTTTGATTATAGCAGCCGCATGACCTTTACCGGGCTCATCGGGAGGATCTGCATGTTCCCGCTGCGCGCGATCATCAACGCGTGCGTGGCGCTCAGGATCCATCCGAACATTCTCACGTTCGTGGGAGTCCTCATCAACGTCGCCGCCGCCGTCGCGCTGGCGACCAACCGCTTCATCCTCGCCGGCGTCATCATGATCGTCGCGAACATCTTCGATTTCATCGACGGCAAGGTGGCGGTGCTGCTTGGCGCCGTCAGCAAGTTCGGCGGCTTCTGGGACTCCGTGATCGACCGCTTCTCGGACATCGCGCTCTTCATCGGCCTCATCTACCTCTACTCGCATCTGGGCCGGACGGATTACGTGATGGTGGCGTCGCTGGCGATGATGTTTTCGATCATGACCAGCTACGCGCGCGCACGAGCCGAGTCGCTCATCGCGAAATGCAAAGTGGGATTCATGGAGCGTCCGGAACGAATCGTGCTGTTCATGATTGGCGCGTTCACGAACCGGATGGCCGCGGTGCTGTGGGTGATCCTCGTGCTGTCGATCTTCACGGTGGCCGACCGTGTGATTCACACCTACCGCGAGCTGCGCCAGGACAGCCGCGAGGCGCTCGCATGACGCGCAACCCGGCAACGCTCCCCGCCCGCATTCTCTGGAACGCGTTCTTCTGGACCTACGAACGCGCGAGCTGGCAGTACGACGTCATGGTCATTGCGATTCTGGCGTTCGTCTGGCTCGTGCCGCCCGACTGGCTCAAGGATCCGACGGCGCACGGCACTGGTCCCGTGGGCTGGATACTGGATCGACTCCGATAACTACACATCATCGCGCTCGTCGTGCGCGCCCAAATCCAGCGTCTTGCCCGTGAAGTGGATATCGTGCGCGGCAATCTTGTCCCGCAACACGCGGCGAGCCTCGCCGTATAGCCGCTGCGGGACCGTCAGGCGCCGCGCGAAGTTCTTCCATCGATACATGACCACGAGCATCACCGGTGGTCCTTCCCGCCAGGTCAGGCCGCCGATCCGCGAGTACGGCAGATAGCCCGTATCGGTCCAGATCCCGTCCTCATAGAACCCGCGGCGGATCTCCACGCTGAGCGGCATCGCGTAGACGTAGTAGACCAGCATCATCGCCTCGCCAAATACCTGCGTCGGATACAGGCGCAGCACGGCGAGCTTGTAGACGATGAGGACGCCGAGGAGCGCGCCGACCCAGAGGAAGAGGCGATACAGCGGCGGGCGCGGCGGCGGCCACGTGAGCAGCGCATGGCGCCGAAGCCGGCGGTAGCGGAAGGCCTGGACGAACAGTCGAACGTTGAGGACGAGGAACCCGGCGCCGAGCAGAATCAACAGCCGCGGCAGCAGCGCTGGGCTAATCATGGAGACGGCGCCCCGTACAGGGACGCGCTACGAGCCCAGCCGCGGGTCGAAGCAATGACGGCATCGGGCTTCATACGTGCCCTGCGCTCCGACCAGGACGCGCTCGCTGCTCGCGACCAGCCGTTGCGTGTGATTGGCCGGGGCGCCGCACACCACGCAGATCGCCAGCGTCTTGGAGATGTACTCCGCAATCGCCAGCAGTTGCGGCATCGGCTCGAACGGCTTGCCGAGGTAATCCTGGTCCAGGCCGGCGACGATGACGCGCTTGCCTTGATCGGCGAGCGTCGTGCAGACGGCTGGCAGCTCGACATCGAAGAACTGCCCTTCGTCGATCCCGACGACCTCCGTGTCGGGCCGTACTTTCTCGAGCAGCTCGCGCGAGCTGGAGACGCTCTCCGCCTCGATCCGCATCGCGCTGTGAGAGGTGACGTGGTCTTCGCCGTAGCGGTTGTCGATCCGCGGCTTGAAGATCTGGACTTTCTGACGGGCGATCTGCGCCCGCCGCAGACGCCGGATCAGCTCCTCGCTCTTGCCGCTGAACATGCTTCCGGCGATGACTTCAATCCATCCGCCCGTCGGTCTGTGCGTGATCTCCATGACGAACCAGTTGCCAGGTGTCAGTCGTCAGTGAACTGGCGACTATATCTTGCGCAGGTACTCGCCGGTTTCGGTGTTCACGCGCACGGCGTCGCCGATATTGATGAACGGCGGTACCTGCACGACGAGGCCGGTTTCGAGCGTCGCGGGCTTGACCTGCGCGCTCGCCGTCGCGCCTTTGATGCCCGGGACGGTTTCGACGACCTTCAGGTCGACCGTCTGCGGCAGTTCGATGCCGACCGGCTCGGTGCCATAGAACTCGACGTTGATGGTGGCGTCCGGGATCAGGTAATTCGCCGCGTCGCCCAGCACCTCGGCGTCGATGTGCAATTGCTCGTAGCTGGACGTGTCCATGAAGTGATAGGCATCGCCGTCCTTGTAGAGGTACTGCATCTCGCGTTCGTCGAGCACGGCGCGCTCGAGGAAGTCTTCCGAGCGCAGCTTCTGGTCAGAGAGCGTGCCGTTGCGGATGTTACGGAACTTGGCGCGGACGAATCCCCGCAGGTTCCCCGGCGTGACGTGCTGCAGATCGAGAACGCGGTACAGATCGTTCTCCATCTTCACCAGCATGCCCTTCTTCAGTCGTGTCGCTTGTATCGAAGCCATTTCCCCTGCCGCGCATCGAAAGTGCGCCGAAACCTCAAGATGTTAGCACTATGGCGATGGGGGCGAGGACGGGGCGCCCCGATTCGCGCGCAGGCGGCTCCCTCGTCGACGCGTCTTTCCCGCCGCCGAGCACGAATTGGGGCTGTCCGAGC
>JAICSD010000408.1 GCA_025937075.1 Vicinamibacteria bacterium
AGGTATTGACCCCATCGCAGCCAGCGGTTGCTGCGCGATGGCAGGGCAGCGGCGTTCGCGCCGGCCGCCTCCTCTTCACACTGCGGGGCGGAGAGCCGGGCGCGCACACGCTGCCGGTCCGCTTCGTGCTGACGACGCCTTGACTACTTCCCAACGACGCCTTGATCACTTCGCGAGCGTGACCCAGAGCTTCTGGTTCAGGCGCAATTCGAGCGCCCGTGCCGCCTGCTGTGCCAGCGGCCGCGATGCGAACCGGCCTACGCGCACGCGAAACGGGCCATCCGGATCGGACGGGGGAGGCTCGACGAGGTATGCGGCAAATCCGTCCGCGGCCAGGTCCGCGACCATTCCGCGGGCGCGCAACGGATCGTTCAGCGCCGCAATCTGAATGGTGAAGACGTCCGACCGCGCGTCGGGCTGCCGAGCCGCAGCCGTGACCGGTGCGCTTCGGCGGGGATTCGACGTTCCCATTTTCGGCGGGAACACTTTCCGCACCTCCGGCCGCTTCTCGATTCGCACCAGATACGAGATCTCGGCCTGCGGATGCTCACGCGTGATCGCAATCAACCGCTCGATCTCGTCGACGATCACGCTGCCATCGGGCAGCGACTCTTTCAGGAGCGCCACGCGATGATCGCCGGCCCGTACGGCGTCGAATCGAAATGCCCCTTTGTGCGTGAGCTCCGACCGCTGCCCGCCATCGAGCGCGAGGACGGCGTTGTCGATACCGGGTTCGTCCGCATCGATCCGTCCGTTCCTGTTCGTGTCCTCGACGATGCGGCCTCGGACGAGGCCGAGTGGGACGAGCGCGAACGCGACGCGGCGCGAGTCGCCACGTCCCATCTGCAGCGTGATGTCGCCGGCGGGCGGCGCGTCGAAGTCGACCGGCAGCGCGCCCGAATCCAGACCGACGACCAACGCGCCCGATGGCACGTTGACGAACGAGAACTGACCATCGCGTCCCGTCACAGCGGACGCCGCGCCGAGGCGCACGCTGATGCCCGGAAGCAGCTCTTCACCAGCGTCGGGCTGTCCGTTTCCGTTCCAGTCGGCGAAGACGGTGCCGGCGATCGATCCCGTGCCTCGTGAAGGACGCGTTCCGTCGGCAGCGGCACCGGTGCCTGCAACGCGCGTCGAACCGGACGCGATCGTGTGGACGAGCCGCAGCGTCGATCGCGCGAGCCACGCATCGTCGTTCTCCACCAGTCCGATCGGCGCGCGATCGACGTACACGTTCAGGCCTATCGTCGTATTCCGCGTCAACTGACCGTTCAAGCCGGCCGCGAGCGAGGTACGGGGCGACAGGATGCCGGAAGACAGATCGCGGTCCTGGCTTGCCGTTGCCTCGACGCGGAGCCACAGGCCATTGTTGAAGACCTGCTGCTGTCCGCCCGCGGAGAACTGCAGGAACGTGCTGCCTTGCCCCGAGATCTCGTCCTGCCGCGTCAGCGTCGTGCCGCCGAAGAGTTGCGTCTGCCGCGACAGATTCAGGAACAGGTGCCCGGAGGTATCACTCTGCGTGAACGTCGACCCGGTGCCGGTGACGTTGAGATTGCTGCGGCGGCCGAACCGGCCGAATGCCGTGACTTTCCGGAACCCTGTCTGCCATTCGGCGGAGATCGCACCGGTGTCGCTCACGCTGCGCACGAATCCGCTCACCGGCAGCACCGTGAGGACGGGCGCGGCGACGCGGCCGCCGTCCTCGACGCGGACGGACAATGTCGATCGGCTCGCGACGCGGAACCGTGCGCCCGCGAATCCGCGGTTCGCGGTTGCCTCGGGCCGGAGGAGCGCAACGCCGAATGGATTGATGTTCGTGTCGACCGATTCCCAGCCTCCGAACAGCCGCGCGCGGCTGAAGAGATCGTATTCGCCCGATGCGAACACGCCGGAGCGATCCTGGAGCGCCGAGTTCAGCACAGGCAGGTCGCCTGGCGAGAAGCGCGTGGCGTTCACCTGGACCGAGCCGCGCGCAACGAGCGCGTGCATGCCGGCAACGTACGAGTAGTCGCGCGTCCACTGCCGGGCGCCCGTCGCGCGGAACTGCACGTAGCTCGCGTCGGCGACGAGGTGGATCGACGGCGTCAACAGGTAACGCGCGCCGCCGCCCGCCTGCTCGCTCGCATCGACCGATCGCGTGAACTCGCCGACGTCGGACGTCCGCGTGCGCGCCGCGCGCGTGTTCAGCGTCCAGCGCGCGCTGGGCTTGAAGGTGACGCGCGCGAGCCCCATCGTCTGGCCGAGCATCTGCGGATCCGATCCGAAGATGTTGCGCAGCGCGTTCGTGCGCCCTCCCATCACCTGGAGGACGGTGCGCGTCGATCGCACCGTCATCAGGCCGCCGGCGAACATGAGGTTCGGCGTCGCGAGATTCGTGAATTGGTAGTCGCCGGAGTCGTTCGGCGCATAGAGGTCACCGCCTTCGACCGTCCACGTCGTGCCGCGGACCTTGACGTCGCGCAGTGCCAGATGCGTTCGTCCGAGATGGACGTCATTGCCGCGCCGCGTCGCAAGGCTCTCCATCTCGAACTGACCGAACCACGTGCCCGGCTCGATCCAGAGCAGGCCGGCGTCCGGCTCGAACGGACGTTCACCCGCCCGCCGCGCGGGGCTCCCGGAGAGAATCTGTGTTTCGGTGGCGAGCTGGATCGTGCCCTGCTGCTGCTGGCCGGAGGCAACGCCCGGCAGCAGCAGGATGCCGATGCAGGACAGGAGTCCCGCCCTCAATTGACCTTGAGCGTGGTCTCGCCGACGATCACCGCCGGCATGGCGACGTCGATCCGGACCTCCACTCGATACTCGCCCGGCGGCAGCTTCGGACCCTTCTCGGGATCCGCGGTATCGATCGCGACCTCGCGCTCTGATTCCGGCAGGACGGGGACGTCCGGCACGACCCTCTCGCCGATCTTCGCCCCGGTCTTGTCGAAAATCGTCAGCATCCCTCGCGTCCTGACGGATCGCTGTCCCGTGTTCTTCAGCACCGCGACGATCTGCGGCGGCTGGTTCGGCGCGAAGCGCGATTTCAGATCGGTCAATTCGACAGCAGCGGGCGGCTCGCCGACGTTGACGTAGATCAGCGTCGCGATCCTGCTGCGGACCGTGAGATCACGGCCGCGGGCAATCGGTGCTGCGGTGGCGGCCGCGAACTCGAAGAGGATGCCCGTGCGGTAGCCCGCCGCGCCCGCATCGGCGGGTACCGACAGCGTGAAGCGGACGGTGCCGTCGCGTCCGGGTTCAATCACCTGTTCCGGCGGCGCCAGACGCGTCCATGCGGTCGCCGAGTAGCGTGCATCAGACGCGTCGACGAATTGCGGCGCGCCGTCCGTCGAGAGATACCAATCCGACAACGTTGCACGGACGCGTACTGCGTTCGCGCCCGTGTTGCTGATCGTGATCGCCTGCGTCGTCGCTCCGCCCGGCGCGGTCTTCAGCTCGACGCGCAGCGGCGAGACTTCGACGGAGGCTTGCGCGAATGCGGAGGTGGCGGCGATCCAGGGCGCAAGTACTACGGCGCCGAGAGCGTGAAGACGAGCGTCTGCGAGTAGGTGCCCGCTGCGTAGTTCCATGAGTTGGCCAGCCGAAACGCCACGGACCCGTTCTGCGCCGGATTCACCGTCCCGGTTCCGGACGCGACGCGCTGCGCGACAGTCTTGCTCAGCGTTCCGCCCTGGAACGGAGGCGCAGGCGCAGGTGTAGCTGTCCAGGTGACGTTCGTGATATCGACCGTATCGGCGCCCGAATTTAGGTCGCCGTTGGCAGTGACGGTGAGCTGCCACGGACCGGTGTTCTGCCTTACACGGATTTGCACGGTGATCGGCGCCGCGGTGACGAGCGGCACCAGGTCCGGATCCGCCGATGCGAAGACGATCGACGACGGGGAGACGGAGAGATCCAGCTTGGCGCCCGGCCCTCCACCGCTCTGCGCGGCAGCGATCTCGCTCGTGCACAGCGTCAGCATCACGACGAGCGCCGCGTGAACGATGCGAATTCCTGATGTTCGCGTGGCCGGCGTCATGGCGCGCTCAGCGTATACAGAAGCGTCGCCGAGTACGTACCGGTCGCGTACGTCCACAGGTTCGCGAAGTACAGCGTCTGTGTTCCGGTGCGCACGCCGGATCCTGCCCATTGCGCAACGCGGACCGGACTCGTCTTGCTGAGCGTGCCGCCGCTGAATCCCGATCCGGTCGCCGTCC
>JAICSD010000079.1 GCA_025937075.1 Vicinamibacteria bacterium
CCCCAGATGAACGGCCTCGCCCCGAATTCGCCAGAGACCGGGTCCCAGCTGTCGGTCTGCCAGAAGCGCCAGCCGAAGTGCTGAATCGACAGCTGCGACTGCCTGAACAGCTCGAACCCAATGGCGGCGACGACGGTGATCAGGAGGACCGCGAAGATGCCCGTTCCGATCCTGAAGAACGCGTCGTCGGAGCGGGGCTTTCTCACTGCGTCTTGACCTGCGCGAGCGCCTTCAATTCCATGTCGACGACGTTCTTCGGCAGCGGCGCGTAGCCGAGATCGGCCGCGAACTTCTGCCCGTCACCCAACGCCCACGTCAGGAACTCCACGAGCGTTTTCGCCTTCTGCTTGTCCGGCAGGCTCTCGTAGAGCAACAGCCAGGTGAACGACGAAATCGGATACACATCGTCGCCGGGCGCGTTGGTGATCGACACACGGAAATCGGCGGGCATCTTCGATGCGGCCGCCGCCGCCGCGGCGGTGACCGACTGGACGCCGGCCTTGACGAACTTGCCATTCATGTTCTGAACGGTTCCATACGCGATCCTGTTCTGCATCGCGTAAATCAGTTCGACGTAGCCGAGCGCGCCGGGCGTCTGGCTGACCAGCCCCGACACACCCTCGTTGCCCTTTCCGCCGACGCCCACGGGCCACTGCACCATCGCGGCGACGCCCACGCGCTTCTTCCATTCGGGCGACACCTTCGCGAGAAAATCGCACCAGATGTAGCTCGTGCCGGATCCCTCGCCGCGATGGACGACGGTGATGTCGGTGCCGGGCAGGTTCACGCCAGGATTCAGCTTCGCGATCTGGGGATCGTTCCACTTCGTGATCGTGCCGAGAAAGATGTCCGCGAGGACCGGCCCGCTGAACCTGAGCTCTCCGGAAACGCCCGGAAGGTTGTAGACGGGAACGACCGCGCCCAGCACGGTGGGGAAGTGGAGAATCTTCCCGGAGGTCGAGGACATCAGCTGCTCGTCCGTCATGGGTCCGTCTGTCGCGCCGAACGAGACGGTCTTGCTCAGGAGCTGTTTGATCCCCCCGCCGGATCCTATCGACTGATAGTTGATCTGCACGTCCGGGTGCAGCTTGTTGTATTCCGAGAACCACTTGGAATAAATCGGGTACGGGAAGGTTGCCCCCGCACCGTTGATCTGCACGGCCGCTCCGAGCGTCGCGGACGCGAGCGCCGCAGCGGCTGCGATCAGGATCGTCTTCTTCATCGCGGAACCTCCTCCAACGAGCCTAGAAGTTCACCAGGCCATGCAGCGCGAAGCGCCGTTGCGTCGGCTGCGGGGTCGGGAAATTGCTGAACGTGGCGTTGTCGATGTCGAACATCAGCGCCGTCGAGACGTTGCCCTGGTGAGGGAACCAGTAGGCGATGCCTCCAATTTGCCGCTCGCGTTTCTGGCGGGTCGTCTTGTCGGGCTCGAAATGATCGAACCGGAGCAGCGCCTCCCATCCGATCCTCGTTTTCGGCGTCACCCAGAGGGACCATCCTTTGCCGTCCAGCGTGGGTTTCGTGACGGACGTCTGGTCCTTCGTGTCCAGGTACTCGAACGCCGCATTCGCGTACGCGTGCTCGAACGTGGTCAGAAATTCTGCGCGATGCCTGTCTGCGTTCTTGACGTAGGCGTCCGCGTCGTAGAAACCGGTGACCCGCAAGCCGCGCAGCACGGGATGCATTGGAAGCGGTCGAAGCGTTCCGCGGATCTGGAACGCCTTCGTATCGTTCGCCTCCGCCCTCGCGTATCCTTCGCCGTTGTAGAAACCTGCGTGGATATCGCCGTAGTTCTTCGCGAGGTTGTAATGAAACGATGCGCCCGCGTCGGACGAGGTCAGGAAGCCTTCACGCTCCTCGAATACCGTCCCCTGGAAGCGGTAACGGTAGATGCCTTCATGAAAGTCGATGACGGGCGTCTGCTGCTCTCCGAGGCGCACCCACGATCCGCGCGTCATCCAGTCGTCGAGGTTGAACTGCGCGTAGGCGTACTTCAGCCGGAAGATGTAGCTGCCGTTGAGCGAGCTCCCGGTGCCGATCTCGCGTGTGATGTCCGGCGTGATGCGGAACGCGATGAGGTGGGAGATGTTCCCCGTGACGTTGATATAGCTCCGGGCGACGTTGAAGCTGTTGGACGTGACGCTGTTCCCGTCGGCGTCCGTGATCTTGGGCTGGTCCTGGACCGTGTAGTCGGCGAAGATCGTCACCCCGACAGATATCTTCGGCGTATCGTCGGGCGGCGTGTGGCCAGCGGCAGGCGTGACCTGCGCCAGCGCCGGGCGCGCCGCCAGCAGCACTCCGACGACGCACAGCGCGCGCCGAACAACAACTGAAAAATCCAACACGCCGGTCTCCTTTCCCACAGCGCCAACGTAACTGCTGTCGATGTCGGACGTGTGACAACGATGTTTCAGGGCCGTTAACTCGATCAGGTGGGCGCAGGGTGCGCCTGCGTCAGAAGCTGACGAGCGCGTGGACGGCGAGGCGCTTGTCGGTCGCCTCGGCCGGCGCGTAGTGCTCGAACGTCGTGGCGTCGAGGTCGAGCATCAGTGCCGTTGACACGGTGCCCTGGTGCGGAAACCAGTACGCCAACCCGGCGATCGTCCGATGTTTTCGCGCGGGACCGGCGGTATTCGGCGTCAGCGCATCGTACCGGAGCAGGCCTTCCCAGCCCCGGCCCGTCCTGGGCGTCGCCCAGACCGACCACCCGCGCGCTTTTGTCTCGTCGCGGGACGCCGACGTCCGATCCGTTGCGGCGAGATAGTCGAACGCAGCATTCACATGGGGATGCTCGAAGGTGATCGACGCGATCGCGCGCCGGCGATCGGCGTTTCCGACATAGGCGTCCGCATCCCAGAAGCCCGTGACGCGGAGGCCGTGCACGAGCGTCTGGCGCGGGAGCGGCCGCAGCGTCACGCGGAACATGAATGCCTTCTGATCGTTCACCTCGGCGTGTTGATAGCCCTCACCGTTGAAGATGGCGACCTGCACGTCTCCGTAGCCAGCTGGAAGAGCCGAATGAAATGCTGCGCCGGCGTCACTGGAGAAGATGAATCCCTCTCGCTCGGGAAAGGACTGGCCTTGAAACCGGTATCGGTACACGCCTTCCATGAACTCGATCCATGGCGTCTGCTGAATCCCGAGTCGCATCCAGGTTCCCTTCGGCATCCAGTCCTCGAGGTTCAGCTGTGCGAACGCGTACTTGATCCGGAATACGTAACTGCCGTTCAGCGAGCTGCCCGTGCCGGTCTCACGCGTGATGTCCGGCGTGATGCGGAAACCGACCACGTGCGAGATGTTCCCGATGACGTTGATGTAGCTGCGCCCGATGTTGAAGCTGCTGAACGTGACGGTGTTGCCATCGGCATCGGTCGTCTTGGGCTGCAGTTGAACCGTGTAATCGGTGAAGATGACCGCGCCGAGCTTGATGGATGGCGTGTCGTCGGACGCCGTATTCGCGCCCGCGGGCAGGGCCTGCGCTGCGGCCTGACCCGCCAGCGACGCGATGAGCGCCAGAAACACTGCGACGCGGTTGCAGAGGGAACGCTCGAACAGTCGACACTCCTTCCCGACAGGTCCACGGCAAGGACCTCGAGTGTCGGGCCTGGTGTTCGCTGCCGTTCTCTCGACCAACCGCGGGCGCGCAGCGGCGCGCGCCCGATACTGTAATCGACCCGCCGCCGTTCACAAACAGGCCGCGTAACTATTTGCGCGCTACACATCCGCGCAATCAAAGTTGCGCGCTAGGTGCCCGCGCGACTACTCTCGTAGCGCGCAACTTCAGTTGCGCGAACCCCGCCGGAGTGTGACGTTGCCATGACGCTCCCGCGACGCGCAGGTAAGATCCGGGGCCGATCTGCTAAGATTCACGAGCTTGGGGGGTGGCGTGGCGTTCAGACTGATACCGCGTGAAGAGAAGTTCTACGACGACTTCACGGCGCTGGCCGAACAGATCCGCGTCGGCGCGCGCCTGCTGGATCAGATGCTGGCGCCGGACAAGCCGATCTGGGACAAGGCCGACGAGATCAAGGAGATCGAGCACAAGTGCGATTTCCTGACGCATGAAGTCATCCAGCGGCTGAACCGCACGTTCGTCACCCCGCTCGATCGCGAGGACATCCACACGCTGGCGCGCACGCTGGACGACGTGATGGATGCCATCGACGCGTCGGCGACCATCGTTCGTCTCTATCACATCGACAGCGTTCGTCCGGGCGCGCGCGAGCTGGCGCGCATCATCATGGATTCGGCCGAGCAGGTGGTCGGCGCGATCAAGGCCCTGGAAGGCCGGCGGGGCGTCGCCGAGTGCGCCGTCGAGATCAACCGTCTCGAAAACGAAGCGGATCGCGCGCACCAGGCCGCGGTGCAGGCGCTCTTCCAGGAAGAGCGCGACGCGATCGCGATCATCAAGTGGAAGGAAATTCTCGACTTTCTCGAGCAGGCCACCGACCGCTGCGAGGACGTCGCCAACGTTCTCGAAGGCGTCGTCGTCAAGCACGCCTGATCGGATGGATACGAACTTCCTGGCGGTCATCGCGCTGATCGGCGTCGCGCTTCTCTTCGATTACATCAACGGCTTCCACGATGCGGCGAACTCCATCGCCACGGTCGTGTCGACGCGCGTGTTGAGCCCGGGCAAGGCAGTCATCTGGGCGGCGTTCTTCAACTTCGTCGCCGCGTTCGTATTCGGCACGGAAGTGGCGCACACCGTCGGGGCGGGGCTCGTTGACCTCAAAGTCATCACGTTCGCCGTGATCTTCGCGGGCCTCATTGGAGCAATCGCCTGGGATCTGATCACGTGGTACTACGGGCTGCCGACCAGCTCATCCCATGCGCTGATTGGCGGATACGGCGGAGCGGCGATTGCCAAGGCTGGAATCGGCGCCATCATCCCCGGGGGCTGGACCAAGACGCTGATCTTCATCGTGCTCGCGCCGATGATCGGTCTGGTGCTGGGGTTCGCGATCATGATCGCGATCTCGTGGATCTGCGCACCGGTGGCGCCCACGAAGGTGGATCGGTGGTTCCGGCGTCTCCAGTTGCTCTCTGCCGCGGCGTACAGCCTCGGGCACGGCGGCAACGACGCGCAGAAGACGATGGGCATCATCGCGGGCGTGCTGTTTGCCGGCGGGTACATCAGCTCATTCCGCATCGACGCGTGGGTCATCCTCTTGGCGAATGGAGCCATCGCGCTCGGCACGCTGTCGGGCGGCTGGCGGATCATTCACACGATGGGGTCCAAGATCACCAAGCTGCAGCCCGTTGGTGGATTCGCCGCGGAATCGGCTGGCGCGATCTCTCTCTTCACCGCGACGCATCTCGGCGTCCCGGTCAGCACGACGCACACCATCACGGGCGCGATCATCGGCGTCGGATCGATCCGGCGTTTGTCCGCGGTGCGCTGGGGCGTCGCGGGCCGCATCGTGTGGGCCTGGGTTCTGACGATCCCGGCCGCGGGGATCATCTCCGCGCTCGTGTATTGGGCGACGGCCGCGACGATTGCTCCGTAGCGCGCATGCGCGATGTGGCGCCTTTCAGGACCGCCGCCCTACATCAACTGAGTCAGCTGGCAACTCCACCGTGAACACGGCGCCGTGCGGCGACCGATTCGCGGCTGAAATCCGGCCGCCGTGCAGCTCCACGAGATGCTTCACGATTGCGAGCCCGAGACCCGTCCCGCCCGGATCGCGCCCTTCGCGCGTGCGGGACTTGTCGACGCGATAGAACCGTTCGAACACACGGGACAGATCGGGTTCCGGAATGCCCGGCCCGTCATCGGCGACGGTGATCACGATGCTGGAGTCGCGGCGCTCCGCGCGCATCGTGATCGTGCTTCCTTCCGGCGAGTAGTTCGTCGCGTTCTCCAGCAGATTGCGGATGACGTCCTGCAGCTTCGCGGGATCCCCGGCGACGCTCGCAGCATCGGGTTCCACATGATGCTCGACGATCTGATGCCGCCCGGCGAGCAGCCCCGCGAGATCGATCTCCACCGCGCCGAACAGGTTCGCGACTGAGCAGTCCACACGATCGATCGGCTCCTGTCCCGCATCGAGCCGCGCGAGCCGCAGCAGATCGCGCACGAGCCGCTCCATTCGGAGCGTATGCCGCGACACGACTTCGAGGAAGCGCCGGCTCTCGTCGGGGCCGGCGTCAGCGAGCGCTTCGACGTAGCCGCGAATCGCCGTCAGCGGCGTGCGCAGCTCGTGCGACACGTTGGCCACGAAGTCGCGCCGGATCTGATCGGCGCGCCGCAGATCGCTGATGTCGTGGAGGACGACGACGGCGCCGCGCCCGCGTGCGGCTTCGACGGGAGCCGTGCGCGCGATGAGCGTGACGCCGGGATCGCGCAGCCCGGTCAGCTCCACGCTCTCGGTCGGACGGCCGTTGAGCGCCGCCGCAATCTGGTGCGCGACCGCGGGCTGACGGATGATTTCCGGATACTGACGTCCCTCGGCAGCCGCGTCGATCCGCAACATGCGCCGCGCCGCAGCGTTGGCGAGCTGCAGGCGTCCGTGCTCGTTGACCACGAGCACGCCCTCGATCATGCCGCTCAAAATGGCCTCCATCCGCGCGCGATCGGATTCGAGCGCCGTCAGCCGTTGCGGGAAGTCCTGCGCGATGGCATCCAGCGTGCGCGCGACCGCGCCCAGCTCGTCGCTGCTGTAATCAGGGAGCTGGCGTCCGAAGTGTCCGCTCGCGTACCCACGGCTGCGCAGCTCCAGCGCACGAACCCGCCGTCCGAGCGGACGCCAGAACAGCCATGCGAGCACGACAGCCGCGGCAACGCCGGAGACGAACGCCGTCACGCTGACGTCGACGGGGATCGCGAGCTGCTCATGTGCCGCCCAGGCGAGTACTGCAGCGGCAGCGACGAGCGCGGCCGCGCCTGCAGCGACCACGATGAGGAGGATCTTCGTGCGCAGCGTCACCGTTCAGCCGCTTTCAGCGCAGGTCCTGGAGCTTGTAGCCGAACTGCTTGACGGTCACGAGCGCCTCGGCAAGCAGCGGAAGCTTTTCGCGAAGCCGTCTGACGTGGACGTCGACCGTCCGCGTCCCTCCCGTATACGTGTAGCCCCACACGTCCGATAGCAGCAGGTCGCGCGACAGCACGCGGCCGCGATGCTGCACGAAGTACTGCAGCAGCAGGAATTCCTTGGCGGTCAACTGAATCTCCGCGCCCTCGACGTGGACGGTATGGCGACCGATATCGATCGCAATCGGGCCGTATCGCAGCGTCGCGTCCGGCTCGGCACGGCGCGTCCGCCGCAGCAACGCGCCCACGCGCACGGCCAGCTCCTTCGGGCTGAACGGCTTCGTCACGTAATCGTCAGCACCCAGCTCGAGACCGGCGATGCGATCCGCTTCCTCGCCCCGCGCCGTCAGCATGATGATGGGAATTGCGGCGGTCGCCGGCTCGTTTCGCAGCGCCTGGCACACGAGCATCCCGTCCAGGCCCGGCAGCATGACGTCGAGCACGATGGCCTCGGGGGCGTTCGCGCGCACGTGCGGCATCACCGCGGATCCGTTCGCGAGGGTTTCCACCGTGTAGCCGGCCTTGCGCAGCGTGTGCGCGATGAGATCGGCGATGTCTCGATCGTCTTCTACGACGAGGACGTGAGTCATGGGTTCCGCAGGTTCCGCGGGTTCCGCATCGTCCGCGTTGGTCCGCGGCTGTCCGCGTTGGAGGACACCGAATTCTGGCATCGAGACAGGAAACGCGCAAATCAGGCCGGAAATCCCGCGCGTTTCCCGTCAAGTGGGCTGGCATCCGTGTTGATGTTTCACCGCGCGGAGCCGCGCCGCCTGCGACCTGACCGGCGGCTCCGGAGGAGACCATGAGAGCCCCCGAATCGACTCATCATCGTTCTGCACGCGCGGCCGTCGCTCCCGTAGCGCGCAACTTCAGTTGCGCGGCGGTCCTGACGGGCGCCCTGCTGCTGGCTGGTTGCAGCGCTGCCGATCTGCCGGAGACGCGTGTGCAGGCGTTCAACGCGACACCATCCGCGGCACAGACGCTGCCCGGCGCGCCGATGGCCGTCAGCTGCGAGCCGAATCAGCGCGCAGTCGTGCATCCAGTGCTGATGAATGGCATCACAGTGTCGCAGGTGGATTGCGTCAGCAGCGCGCTCGCGCCGGTTGCAGCGCCCGCGTTCCAACCTGGCGTGGCTTCGCCAATGCCGGTGAGCTACGGATTGCAGTATCCGGTTGAGGCGCCGCGCGTCGTGCCGGCGACGTACTCGGCTCCACGCGTGACGGAGACGCCGCGCTCCGTGCCGACGCGCGCGTCGCGCGTCGAACCGCAAGGCCGGAGCTGGAAGAAGAGCGCGCTGATCATCGGATCGTCGGCCGGTGTCGGCGCCGGCGTCGGTGGCGCTGTCGGCGGCAAGAAGGGCGCGCTCATCGGCGCGGCAATCGGTGGCGGCGGCGCGACGATCTGGGATCAGATGACGCGTCGCAACTGATCGCTTCGCTATGCGTCAATGCCGGTTTGGCCGCTGCGCGGCGCGTCAATGCCGGCTGACACGTGTCAATGACGAATGACGAATGACGAATGCTGAACACTGAAAGAGACGGGACCGATTCGGGCCCGTCTCCTTCTCCTCTACAATCCGGAGATGCGTTCGGTATTCGCGGCGATACTCCTGCTCGCGTTCACGTCCCCGCAGCGGCAGCCCGCCGCATCCAAATCTTACGAAACAGGTCATCTGACGTTGACGACGTCTGTCGGCGGGCCCGTGAATTCTGCACGGCGTGAGCTCTATCTCGACATCACGCCGAAACCGCGGGTGCACGTCTACGCGCCGGGCCAGGCGGGATACATCACGGTAAGTCTGAAGCTCGATCCAGATCCACGGTTCTCCGCCGCGGCGGCGCGGTTTCCGAAGCCCGAGACGATGCTGTTCGAGCCGCTCAATGAGCGGCAGCTCGTCTACTCGAAGCCTTTTCGCGTGACCCAGCCGATTACGCTCGCGTCGGATCGGCGCGGCAATGCGCCGCTCGTCGTCACGGGCACCCTCCGCTATCAGGCGTGCGACGACAAAGTCTGCTTCCTGCCGAAAACGGTGCCGGTGGAGTGGCGGTTTACGCCGTGAGGATCCAGGCGAAGCCGAGTGCGATGGAGGAGCAGGCCACGAGCGCGCTCGCGCCCTGACCGATGCGCTCGAGCGCGCGTGTGGAGAGCGCGCGTGCGAGCGCCACCCCGAAGAGCGACATCGAAATCAGGACTCCAATCGCAAACACGAGCACGAGCGCGAGGACCAGGGGCAGCGGCGCTGCGCCAACCTCGCCGCTGAACGGCGTGAGCATCGCAAGCGCGCGGAGGCTGCTGACAGCGAATGCGGCGCCGATGATCGTCGGCAGGTGTGAGTGCGCGCTGCGATACCCGTCGTGCTCGTCTCCAACATGCAGATGCCAGTGCGGCTCTGACGTGCGGCCGCCGCCGTGGGTGTGACCGTAGACGCGGCCGGAGACGAGCCCCGCGAGCGCCGCGATACCCATCACAATCAGCAGCACGCCGCCCAGCATCTCGCCGCCGCGTTCGACCAGCGCAGGGATCGACCAGCCAAGGACGACGAGCAGGCCCGCGCCGCAGCCAAGCAGCAGGGCATGGCCGGCGGCAAACCGGACCGCCACTCCCAGGGCCCGCGCGCGCCGCGCGTTCGCGGTCGCCACGCTGCCGTCCATCGACAGCGCCGCGATCGCCATCAGGTGATCCGCGCCGAGCCCGTGCAGGAATCCGAGCAGGAGGGACGATGCGAGCAGGAACACGTCGGTGAATTATAACCGCGACGGTGCAGATCGCGCCGTTTAGACGTGGGATTTCAGGGAGTTGCGCAACGGGTCCGATGAAGTGCCTCCCTGTTCGGCTCGGGTCACACCCGTCCGCGGCCCTTTACAGCTCGCGGACGCCGTGGCTCTTCAGCAGGAAGTACATCGCGACGCACAGAATCAGCGTCCCGTTCACGGCGAGCACCTGTGGGGCCGAGGTGAAACTGGCAATCCAGCCCGCGGCCAGGCTGCCGAGCGGCATCCCGCCGCGGAACGCCACCATATAGATGCTCATCACGCGACCGCGGAGGTTGTCCGGAACGATGAGCTGTACGAGCGAGGCGGTCATCGAGAACACGATCAGCAGGGACGCGCCCGTGAAGAAAAGCAGGAGATCGCTGAGCCACACCGTGCGGGAGAGCGAGAAGGCAACCACGAGCGCGCCGAACGTCGCCTGCACGAACAGCAGCGCGAGCCCCATCCTGCGGAACCGGCCGAGCCACGCGACGATCAGCGCGCCGCACACCGCACCTGCGCCCGAGAACGCCATCATGTGGCTGTAACGATTGATGTCGCCGTGGAAGATGTCGCGCGCGAAGATCGGCAGCAGCGTGAGGAGCGGGAGGCCCAGGAACGTCGTCAACGACGCGAGGGTCGTCAGCGCGACGATCGCTGATTCTCCCTTCGCGTAGCGCAGCCCTCCCTTCAGCTCCTGCAACATCGACTTCTTCTCGCGCGGAATGTGCTTGATCGTCAGCGACATCAGCGCGGCGATCACGACCATGAACGAGAGGCCGTTGACCGCGAAGCAGGCCGCGGTGCCCCACGCCGCGAGCGTGGCGCCGGCGAGCAGCGGGCCGAAGACGCGCGCCAGGTTGAACTGGATCGAATTGAGCGCGATCGCGTTCGGCAGATCCTTCTTCTCCACGAGCGACGGGATGAGCGCCTGATACGCGGGTCCGCCGAACGCCTGTCCCATGCCGGCGACGAACGACAGCAGCAGGACGTATTGCACGCGGACCAGGCCGGCGTAGACGAGCCCTGCCAGCACG
Source organism: Vicinamibacteria bacterium (assembly GCA_025937075.1). Next base: position 10,821 of record JAICSD010000079.1, read on the forward strand.
AATGCCGTCGTCATCTGGATGTACTGCGAACCGAGCAGCAGATGCCGGCGATCGTGGCGATCCGCGACCACGCCGCCAATCAGCGTGAAGAGCAGGATCGGCAGCTGTCCGAGGAAATCGTCGAGTCCGAGATAGAACGATGATTTCGTCAGCTCGAAGACGAGCCACGCCTGCGCGACCTCCTGCATCCAGTTGCCGACCGTCGACGAGAAGGCACCGAACCAGAGCACGCGGAAATCGCGGTAGGTGAAGGCGGCAAGGGCGCGTGTGAGAAAGGAGCGGTGGAGAGGGACGCGCTCGACGTCGGTCGGGCTCGGGGCTGCGCTGGCCACGGACCTTCTATGTTACGTCACAAGTGATACTTACGGGTTCGCTTGATTGAGCCGGAGGGTGGCGATATACTCGGGCGCCTAAGGCGAAGAAAAAGCGAATGCGTGCCGCGCTCGAAGCGCTCCTCCGTGCGAGAAAGCTCGATGCGACGCTGACGTCCGCGTCGGCCCTCGTACCACCCGAGCGCCTGGCCGCGACCGGATGGCAGCCGCTCGATGCGGCGCTCGGCGGCGGCCTTCACCGCGGACACGTATCGGAGATTGCCGGCCCGCCATCAACGGGACGTACGAGCCTCATGCTGCACGCGCTCGCCGCGGCCGCGCGGCGCGGCGAGGTGGCCGCGCTCGTCGACGCGTGCGACACGTTCGATCCGGCGTCGGCGGCCGCACTCGGCGTCGACCTCGCGCGCGTGCTGTGGGTGCGCGAATCCCACGATCCCACCCGTGCGCTGAAAGCGTTCTCGCTGATCCTTCAGGCCGGCGGATTCGGCCTGGTTGTCCTCGATCTCGCCGATGTCCAGGCGTCGGCACTTCGGCAATTCCCGTGGACGACGTGGATGCGGGTGAGCCGGATGATCGAAGGCAGCGACACCGTCGCGCTGCTGGTCGGGCGTGAACGGATCGCGCGCAGTCCCGGAGGCGTCACGATTGCGCTCGATGCGGTTGCCGCGCGCGAAGGCTGGACGGGCGCGAGCGATCGCGCGCGTGTGTTCGCGGGGATTACGCCGGCACCCCGCGTGGTGAACGCGCGATGACGAATATTCCTTCGTACGACGATCTCACGCCGTCCATACCCGATGTCGTCGCATCCGAGGCCGTGCCGCAGCTCGCGCTGTTCCTGCGCGGCGTGACGCCCGCGGTCGCGGATCACGGCGCCGCGACACCTCTAAAAAGGTGCTCTACAGGTACGACGCGCGTCGAGCCGTCCGCGTCCGGACCGCTGGCGCTGTATGCGTGTCTGCGGCTCGCCGGCGGGGACGCGAACGATGCGCTGATTGCCGTCGCGCGCGAGTTCTCTCCGCGCGTGATGCGGTATTCGGCGCACGACCTGCTCGTCGACGTGGCAGGGCTCGGACGACTGATTGGGCCGCCCGCGGCGATTGCGCGCGAGCTGGCGCGCGCGGCGCGGGATGCCCGTCTCGATGCGCGGGTTGCCGTCGCGGCGACGCAGACGGCCGCACGGCTGCTCACGCGCGGCACGCCGTCGGGGATCGCGGTGGCCGAGACGGATGTCGCGCGCGCGGTGGCGGCGCTGCCCGTGACGCTGCTGCAGGAGATCGAACTCGTATCGGACGGCATGCCGGCGCGCGATCGCGTGCGGCCGTTCGAAACGTTCGAACGGTGGGGAATTGCCACGCTCGGCGATCTGGCGGCGCTCCCAGCCGCGGATCTCGCGTCGCGACTCGGGCGGCGCGGCGCAGCGCTGCAGCGGCTCGCGTGCGCGCTCGATTCGCGCCCGTTCGTGCCGGATCCGGATTCGCCGCGGTTCCTCGAACGCCTCGAGCTGGAATGGCCGATCGACGGTTTGGAACCGCTGTCG
>JAICSD010000154.1 GCA_025937075.1 Vicinamibacteria bacterium
ATCCGCTGGTCCATCGTCCGCTCGCTGAAGAGCGGCACGCCCGGATCCACTCCATTGATCACCCGCCGGATCGACGGACCGAGCGTCGAAGCGCCGGCATTCGTCCGCGCCGCGATGAACAGCGTTCGCCGCGTCCATCCCCAGGCCATCTCGTCGAGTTGCGCGAGCGGCTGGTAGAACTCGAGATCGGTGGGCGCCGCCGGCCCGTCGAAGTGCAGGTCGGGGACCACCCCGATGACGGTCTTCGGCCCTTGCGGAGCGGAACCGTTCACCCGCCGCCCGATCGGATCCTGGTTCGGCCAGAGCCGGTTCGCCAGACTCTGGTTGACGATCATGACGAGCGGGGCCCCGCTTCGATCGGTGGGCTGAAAGTCCCGGCCCTTCAGGATCGGGATCCCCATCGTTTCGAAATCGCCCGGCGCGACGAAGCGGGCCATGCTCTGACGAACGTTGCGCAGTTCTTCTGCTTCGCCCTCCGGAACGAGCCCGTTCGAAAACGTGCCCACCCCAGGAACGTTCGACGACACCGCGGCCGCCTGGACACCCGGGATTGCGGCCACACCGTCCTGTATCGCCTGGACTGCGTGCAGGACCGCGTCTGCGGTCCCGTATTTGACCAGCGGCAGCGAGAACCGCGCGGAATAGACGCCATGCGGGTTGAACCCTGGCGAAATCCGCTGTGTCGCAATCGCGCTGCGGATCAGCAGGCCCGCGCCGACGAGCAGCACGAGCGCCAGCGCAACCTCGCCTCCGATGAGGATCGAGCGCACGATGTCTCGCGCGCCCCGCGAACCCGCGCCGCGGATTCCTTCCTTGAGCGTCCCGTTGATGTCCGCGCGGGATGCGCGCCACGCGGGCACGACGCCGAAGATGATGCTCGAGACGATCGCGAGCGCAGCGGCGAAGCCGAGCGCGGTGGCATCGATGCCGGCCTGGTCGAGCCTCGGCACGCCTTGAGGTGCCCTCGACACGAGCACCTTGATGAATCCCCACGCCAGCAGGACCCCGGCCGCGGCAGACACCAGGCCAAGGACGACGCTCTCCGTGAACAGTTGCCGTACGAGACGGCCTTGTCCTGCCCCCAGTGCGCTGCGAACGGCGAGTTCGCGCGCGCGGGCCGCGCCCCGGGCCAGGAGCAGGTTCGAGACGTTGCCGCATGCGATCAGCAGCACGAATCCCACGGCGCCGAGCAGCACGATGAGCCGCTGCGCGTAGTCGCCGACGAACGTCTGCATCAACGGCGTCGCCGTGAGCCCACGGTCGGCATCGTCCTTCGGGTACCTCGCGCGAAGATCCGCCGCTATCCGATCGAGCTGCTGCTGCACCTGCTGCGGCGATACGCCGTCCTTCAGGCGCGCAGTCACGTCGAGGAAGTGCTCGTCGTGCATGGCTTTTCGCTCGGGCGTGAAAGCGATTGGAACCCAGAGGTCCTCGGCGTCCGACGTGAAGTCGAACGACGCAGGCATGACGCCGATGATGGTGTACGGGCGTGCGTCGAGCGTGATTTGCCGGCCGAGCACAGCGCGGTCGCGGCCGAACTGCCGCGTCCAGAATTTCTGGCTCAACACCGCCACCTGATCGTGCCCGGGCTCGTCTTCATCGGGACCGAACACGCGGCCGAACTCCGCGTTGACGCCGTACGTCCGGAAGAAGCCGCCGGTGGCCTTGACGCCGATGACGCGTTCCGCGCCTTCGTCGCGCGCGAGCGTGAAGCTCGTGACGGTGCTCGCGGTCGCCGCATCGAAAATCGATTGCTCCGCCATCATGTCGACGAAGTTGCCGGCCGACATCGCTCCCTGCCCGGCGTTGCGCCAGACTTCCTGGACCGTGACGAGCCGGTCGGGTTCGGGCACGGGCAAAGGCCGAAGGACGACCGCGTTGACGGCGCTGAAGATCGCCGTGGTCGCCCCGATGCCCAATGCCAGCGTGGCGACGGCAATCAGCGTGAATCCGAAGCCCCGCGCGCATCAACTCGCGGGTTCGCATTTCGAGATGGAAGTCGAGTTCGTTGTCGACTTCTTCGTCGACGCTGGGCCGCCAGAGCCGCAGCGGAAAACGCGTTCGAAAATCCACTGCTGGTTAGACGGGCAGCAGCACCTTTGAGATTGCGGCGGCGAACCGCGCCCACTCGGCGACCACCGCGGCGAGGCGCCGCCGGCCTGCGGGGGTAATCCGGTACAACTTGGCCTTGCGGCCGAGTTCGGACGTTCCCCATTCCGCGGCGATCCATCCGCGTTCTTCCATTCGGTACAGGGCGGGATACAGCGAGCCGTCCTCGATTTGCACCACGTCCGAGGTCGCCTCCTCCAGCCATCGCGCAATGGCGTAGCCGTGCATGGGCGCCTGCGCGACACATTTGAGGATCAGCGGCTCGAGCGTTCCATGCAGCAGTTCACGCGACGGTTCAGCCATGGCTCGATTGTCTAGGCATGCTACGCAGCGATGCCTAGATTGTCAAGGCCTGGCGGATGCGTCAGATCGCGGTAAACCCCGCAGGCGCTTCTTCCGTCCTAACCCTCAACATGAGTAACGCGCTCGCCGATCTGAAATACGCCTTGCGAGGGCTCCGCCGCAGCCCGCTCTTCGCCTCGGTCGCCATTGCGTCCCTCGCGCTCGGCATCGGCGCAAATACGGCAATCTTCACGCTGATCGATCAGATCCTGCTCCGGAAGCTGCCCGTCAGCCACCCCGAGCAGCTCGTGATGGTGTACCAGAACGCCGACAACAACGGCAGCAATATGGGCCAGCGGATGAACTCGTATCCGCTGTATCAGGACCTGCAGCAGAAGGCCGAACCGTTCTCCGAGGTGTTGTGCCGGCGGCTCATGCCCGCGTCGGTCAGCATCGGCAACAACACCGAGCGGGTCACGGTCGAGATGGTGTCCGGTAATTACTTCACGATGCTCGGCGTGCAGCCGGCGATCGGCCGCGTGTTCAACTCGAAGGAGGACGACCAGACGTTCGGCGGTCATCCCGTCGCCGTGCTGAGCTACTCGTACTGGTCGCGCCGCTTCGCGCTGGACCCGTCCATCGTCGGCCAGAAGATCCTCGTCAACAACTATCCGATGACGGTCGTCGGCGTCTCGGCCCCCGGGTTCTCCGGTCTGGATCCCACGCAGGGGCCCGAAGTGCGTGTCCCGATTCTGATGAAGCCCGTGCTCGCGCCGGAATGGCGGTGGCTGGACGTGACGAACCGGCGCGCGAAGTGGGTCCAGGTGTTCGCGCGGCTGAAGCCCGGGTACACCGCCGCGTCAGCGCTGCCGGCCGTGCAGGGCCTCTACTCGCAGATCCGCGGGTACGAGATGACGCTGCCCGGTGCGAAGAACTGGTCCCAGTACACGCGCGATCGCTTCATGAAGGGCCGCATCGTCCTGTCGAAGGCGGATCTTGGGTTCTCACCGCTCAGGAACGATTTCTCGACGGCGCTGGTCGTGCTGATGTGCATGGTCGGGCTCGTTCTGCTCATTGCCTGCGCGAACGTGGCGAACCTGCTCATCGCGCGCGCTTTCATGCGGCAGAAGGAAATTGCCGTGCGGCTGTCGCTCGGGTCGTCGCGCGCGCGGCTGGTGCGGCAGTTGCTCGTCGAGAGCCTGGCGCTGTCGTGCGCAGGCGGAATCCTCGGTGTCGGCATCGCCTTCGGCCTGACGAAATGGCTGCTCGCGCTGGTGCCCCAGGAAGGAGAGCCGCTCCTCGTTCGTCCGCAGCCGGATCTGCGGATTCTCCTGTTCGCGCTTGCCGTGACGCTGGCGACCGGCATCGTCTTCGGACTGCTGCCGGCGCTTCGCGCGAGCCGCCCCGACCCGTGGTCCACGCTGAAAGACACGATGGGATCCATCGCCGGGAGTGGTGGCTCACTGTTCCTGCGCAAGGGCCTCGTGACCGCGCAGGTGGCGCTCAGCTTCCTGTTGCTCTTCGGCGCCGGCCTTTTCGTCCGCAGCCTTCAGAACCTGAAGGGCACGGAAACCGGCGTCGTCGTCGACAATCTCCTGATGTTCCAGTTGTCGCCGGCGCTCAGCGGCTACGACAACCAGCGCGGAACGATCTTCTATCGGCAACTGCTCGACAAGCTCCGCGCCACCCCCGGGCTGACGTCCGTCGCGATGGGAAGCGTGCCGATTCTGGCGGGCGACGAGTGGGACAGCTCGATCGGGGTCGAAGGCCACCAGGCGAAAGACGGGGAAGACATGCAGGCGTTCATGAACGGCATTTCGCCCGGGTATTTCGCGACGCTGAAAATTCCGATTCTCGAAGGACGGGATTTCCGCGACAGCGACGCCAAGGAGGACGCCGACGTCGCGATCGTCAACCGGAAATTTGCCGAGCATTTCTTTCCTGGCACGAGTGCGATCGGGAAGCGGCTGTCGCAAGGCACCGGCCCGCGCGCGAAGTTGACGATCCAGATCGTCGGCGTCGTCGGGGACGCGCTCTACGAAGGGCCGAGGGAAGGGGTGCATCGGCAGGTGTATCTGCCCAACTGGGGAGCGACGAGCGCCGTGTTCTACGCGCGTGCGCAGACCGCGTCGACGAGCGCGTTCAACCTGATTCGCAGCGACGTGCGCGACCTCGATTCGGGGATCCCCGTCTACGACATGAAGACCGTCGAGGCGCAGCTCGATGAGACCCTGCTCACGGATCGGCTGGTCGCGATGCTCTCGGCTGGCTTCGGCGCGCTCGCGACCCTGCTCGCGGCGATCGGCCTCTACGGCGTGATGGCGTTTGTCGTCGCCCGCCGTCGGAAGGAACTCGGCATCCGCCTGGCGCTCGGTGCGCAGCCGGGCTTCGTCATCTGGCTCGTCATGCGCGAGGTGCTGCTGCTGCTCGCGGTCGGGCTCGCGATCGGGATTCCCGCCGCCATCACGCTGGGCAAGTACGTATCGACCCAGTTGTACGGCATCCACGGATCCGATCCCACAGTCGCGATGTGGACCATGGTGTTTCTCGCGGTCGTGTCCGCGGCGGCGGGGTTGATCCCCGCTCATCGGGCCAGCCGCATCGATCCCATCCTGGCGCTGCGAACCGAATGAGGCGGCTTCGCCTGACGGCGCGGCTGTTTACATCAGCGTCTGTTTCGGTTTCTTTCTGATCAGTATTCCGCCGAATCGTCAATGTCCGCAGATTTGCGGAGTCGAGCAGCATCGCGCCGGTGGCGCACGCCTTGCGTCCGGTACTACCATCCAGCACGGTTCTCACACGAGCTTACTCAATGGGTCATGTGACCGCCGTGCGTCAACCTGGAGGTGGCCAACATGGCAGATCCGAAAGACCTGAGCGGGCTGTTCGTCAACAAGCTTCGTCATCTGTACGACACGGAACAGCGGCTCACGAAGGCGCTGCCGAAGATGGAAAAGGCGGCAACATCACCGGATCTCAAACAGGCGTTCCGGTCACATCTGACCGAGACCGAAACGCACGTCGAACGCCTCGAACGGCTGTTCGGCTTCTTCGATGAGAAACCGAATGCCGACACGGATGATGCCATCAAGGGGATCATCTCGGCCGGCGACAATGTCAGCGGGATCGATTCGGACGCGGTGCGCGATGCTGCGTTGATTGCCGCGGCGCAGGCGGCAGAGCACTACGAAATGGCCGAGTACGGCACGCTGCGCACATGGGCAAAGGTGCTCGGGAAGAACGAGGCCGTTCAGCTGCTGGAGTTCACGCTCGAGGAGGAGAAGAAAGCGGACCAGAAGCTGACCGACATCGCGAGCCGCTTGAACTACGAAGCGGCCGCGGCGAGAGCACGATAGATAAATGACGGCGGGGCGTAAAGCCCCGCCCTACTCTGCGCGCAGCGCAATCGCCGGATCGACGCGGGAGGCGCGGCGTGCAGGCAGATAGGCGGCGAGGGCCGACACGGCGACGAGGACGCCGGCTGCGATCACGATCGTGGCGGCATCCGTCGCGCTGAGGCCGTAGACCAGGGTTGACACGAAGCGGCTTGCCGCGAGCGCTACCGCGACACCGACGACTGCGCCGATCCCGACGAGCAGCATCGATTCCCGCATCACCATGCCGAGCACGCGCCCGCGCTGCGCGCCAAGCGCCATGCGGATGCCCATCTCCGGTGTGCGCCGCGCCACGTTGTACGACATGAGCCCGAAGAGCCCGACGGACGCGAGCAGCAGCGCGATGCCGCCGAAGAGCGCATACGCCTGCGCGAACAGCCGCTCCTGGCTGAACCGCCGCTCGATCGATTCCACCTGCGTCGCGATCGATACGATGGGAAGATTCGGGTCCGTGTCGTGTATGGTCTGCCGGACGGCCGGTGCCAGCGCCGACGGTGATCCTTCCGTTCGGAGCGTCAGGAACGCCGTCGCCCGGGGGTTCTGCATGAAGGTGTCGTACATGGTCGGCGGCGCCGGGTCGCGAACGTTCGAATACTTTGCGTCGCGGACGACGCCCACGACTTCTATGTAGTCCTTGCCGCCCGGGGTTTTCGTGAACCGTTTGCCGATCGGGTTTTGGTTCGGGAAGAACGTGCGCGCCGCAGTCTCGTTGATGACGGTGACGCGCACAGCCGATGCATCGTCGTGCGTCGTCAGGCCGCGGCCCATGACGATGGGCAGGCCGAGCACGCGAAAGTACCCGGGCCAGACGATCAGGCGGTTGATCTCGTGCGATTGGTCGCGCTCGTTTCCCGCCGCGCCGGCATCGCTGCTTCGGCCGGAATTCGTGTCGCCTTCGAGATAGATGTCCGTCGAGCTCGTGCTGCCCGAGAGCAGCGCAGGCTGCGACAGGCCCGCGGCGCGCACTCCGGGCAGCGCTCCGAGCCTGTCGATCAGCGTTCGAAACAGCTCCACCGAGCGCGCCTGATCGTAGCCGCTGGTGGCCGGCGTCAGCCGGACCAGGAGAATGTTCCGCGGATCGAAGCCGACGTCCACGCGGCGCAGGTTCGTCAGCGTGCGCAGGAAGAGACCCGCGCCGACGAGCAGGACGAGCGAGAGCGCCACCTGCACGACGAGCAGCGATCGCGCCAGCACGCTGCGGCGGCCCGCGACGGATCGGCCGGTCTCCTTCAGTTCCGCGTTGACGTTGACGTTCGTGGCACGAAACGCCGGGACGACGCCAAACAGCACGCTGGTGACGGCGGCCACCACGACCGCAAAGAGGAGCACGATTCCGCGGAACACGCTGACGTCGGACGCGGGGGGCGGCAGCAGCTGCACGCCAAACATCGCGACAACGATGCCGAGGGCCGCGCCGGCCAGCGCGAGCAGCAGCGCCTCGGTGAGGAGTTGTCTCACCAGGCGTGAGCGGGTCGCGCCGAGGGACAGCCGGACGGAGAGTTCCCTTCGGCGGCCGACGGCCCGCGAGAGCATCAGGTTCGCGACGTTCGCGCAGACGATCAGCAGAACGACGACGACGACGGCCGCCAGGATCATGGCCGACGTCCGCACGGTGTCATCCGCGTCGTAGAACCCGCGGCGGGCGGAGTCGACAATCAACTGTGGAATCTCCGTTCGATTCCGGTAGGTTGGCGAGTTCCGCCGCGCGTCGGGAAGGTCCTTGAGGAAGGCGTCGAAATTCGCGCGCGCCGTGCGCTTGAAGGGCCCGTCGAGCGCCGCCTGGAGCTGCGCGGCCGTCGCACCCGGGTGCAGGCGTGCCATCACCTGCAGCCACCACGCCGTCGGTTGCGTGAGCAGCGACGCTTCGTTCCGGCCGGCGCTCGCGCGCAGCTGCATATCGAGCGACAGCGGAAACACGAGATCGGGAACCCTGTCGACCGCCGGATGTTGAACGCCGATGAAGCTTGCCGGGAGCACGCCGATGATGGTCACCGGCACGTCGTTCGCCTTGATCACCTCGCCGATGACCGACGGATTTTCGCCGAACCGCGATCGCCAGTACCTCGAGCTGATGACGGCTACAGGAGGAGACGACGGCTTGTCGTCGTCCGGCGTGAACACGCGGCCGGCCCGAGCGTTGACGCCGAGCACCGAGAAGTAATTGCCCGTCGCGCTGTTTTGATCGGCGAGTTCGGCCTGGCCGTCGATGACGACGTCGATCTGCCCATCGGGAAACACGGCGAAGACGTCGGCGAACGGAGCCGCGTCCGCGACGAACTGCTGATAGACGGGATACGACATCGACCCGCGCACACGCTGGCCGCCCGGGGTGGACCGAATGGAGCCGAACTCATCGTGTTCCGTGACGAGATCATTGCGCCCGGTCCAATGGAACCGGACGAGCGATTCGGGATCCTTCACCGGCACGGATGCAAACAGGAGCGCGTCGGTCGCGCTGAAGAGGGCGGTGTTCGCGCCGATGCCAAGGGCGAGCAGCGTGATCACGACGAACGTCCATCCGCGTCCCTGAACGAGCACCCGGGCGGCATAGCGCACGTCCTGGCCGATATCCGACAGCCATCGCCCGCGCGGCGCGCCGGGCACGATTGGCGGGGGCGCAGCGGCCTGGCGGAGCGGCTGCATTTCGCGCGCGAGCACGCCCTGATCCTCGATCTCGTCGAGCGCGCGGCGCACGGCGTCCTCGTGCGCGACGCCGCTCGTTCGCAGCTCGCGGTACACGTCGTCGAGGTGCTGCGAGAGTTCGTCGATGATCTCGCGCTCGCGGGCCGGCGAGAGACGCAGCGCGGCGAGGCGGGCCGTGAGCGCGGACGTCCAGTCAGGCATTTTCGGGCTCCGTGATCCGGGCGATGGCTTCGACGAACTCGCGCCAGTGGCTGCGCTGCGCGGCGAGCATCCGGCGGCCGTCGGCGGTCAGGCGGTAGAAGCGGCGGCGGCGTTCGCCGGGCTTCTCGATCCAGCGGCCGACGATCCAGCCGCGCTCCTCGAGCCGGTAGAGGAGGGGATAGAGCGACGCCACCTTGAACTTGAGGCGGCCGCCCGAGCGCTGCTCGATCAGCTTGCTGATTTCGTAGCCGTGGCGCGCGCGGCCCTCGATGAGCGAGAGGATGAGGAGTTCGGCGCTGCCCTTCTTCAGCTCGCGCTCGAGCATGCGCGGAATAGGCTGCATAGCGACATATTGCATAAGCGCAGCGCCGGAGTCAAGCGCGCTGCGCGGTGCTCGGTGCTTCG
>JAICSD010000433.1 GCA_025937075.1 Vicinamibacteria bacterium
GCTGCGCTTCCCGTTCACGCGCTGGCCCTACCTGACCTTCAACTCCACGCTCCTCTGGCGGGGCACGTTCTGGACGGAGAGCCTCGATCCGGTCAGCCATACCACGCAGACGGACGAGAGCATCGGCCGCAGCTTCGTCGACATGTCGACGCGGATCACCGGCCCCGTGCTGACGCGCATCTGGAACACCCCTGGACTGGGCTTCGCGCAGAAGTTCAAGCACGTGTTCGAGCCGATCGTGACGATCCAGCACACCACGGCGATCGACAACTTCGATCGAATCGTGAAGATCGACGGCACCGACTGGATTCCGGGCAACGTCACCCGGATCATTTACGGGCTGAACAACCGTCTGTACGCGAAAAAGGACCGCGCACGCGAGATCGTGACGGTGTCGCTCGCGCAGACGTACTACACGGATGCGAACGCGGCGAAGACGGACGCCTTCTACCAGTCGGGATTCAACTCGGGACTTCCTCCGTCGCACCTGTCGCCAATCGCGTTCCTGGCGCACGTCGCCCCGACCGATCACCTCGACACGACGTTCCGGACGGAGTACGACACGCAGGTGCACGCGCTCCGCACGCTCGCGTTCAACGGGACCTGGACGTCGCGCTGGCTGCAGACGACCGGCGGCTGGAGCCAGCGCCGCTACATCCCCGAGCTGCCGCAGTTCAACAATCCCGCGGGCGCCGACAACTACATGAACGTGACGACCACCGTGCGATCGCCATCGAACGTGTTCGGCGGGACGTACGCGTTCAACTACGATCTGCTCCACGACAAGTTCCTGCAGCAGCGGATCGTCACGTACTACAACTCGCAGTGCTGCGGCGTGGCCGTCGAATACCAGAATTTCAACTACGGCACGACGTTCCAGAGCATCGGCGTGACGCAGGACCGCCGCTTCAATATCTCCTTCACGCTCGCCGGCATCGGCACGTTCTCGAACCTGCTCGGGGCGTTCGGAGGCCAGCAGGCCCGATGAAAGGGCTCATCCTGAGCGGCGGCCGCGGCACGCGCCTGCGTCCGCTCACCTACACGAGCGCGAAGCAGCTCGTTCCGGTCGCCAACAAGCCGATCCTCTTCTACGCGCTCGAGGCGCTTGCCGCCGCCGGCATCCGCGACATCGGCATCGTCGTCGGCGATACGCAGGCTGAGATCCGGGCGGCGGTCGGCGACGGGTCCGCGTGGGGCGCTCGCGTCACCTATATCGAGCAGGATGCGCCGCGGGGGCTCGCGCACGCCGTGCTGATCAGCGAGGGCTTCATCGGCAGCGACCCGTTCGTCGTGTATCTCGGGGACAACCTGCTGAACAAGGGGATCTCGCGATTCGTCGATGAGTTCTCCGCGCAGGGGCCGGCGGCGCAGATTCTGCTGGCGCGCGTGCCGGATCCGCAGATGTTCGGCGTCGCGGAGCTCGCCAACGGCCGCGTCGTCAGGCTCGTCGAGAAGCCGGCGGAGCCCAAGAGCGATCTCGCCCTCGTCGGTGTTTACATGTTCTCGCCCGCCGTGTTCGAATCGGTGAAGCGGATCAAGCCGAGTTTCCGAAACGAGCTGGAGATCACGGATGCGATTCAGGATCTCATCGATCGCAACCTCGACGTCCGCCCGCACATCGTCGACGGCTGGTGGAAGGACACGGGCAAGCTCGAAGACATGCTGGAGGCGAACCGGCTGATTCTGGACACGATCGACCGGCGGATCGAGGGCACGGTCGACGCCGAGTCGCGGGTCGAAGGCAAGGTCGTCATCGAGCCAGGGGCGATCGTCGAGCGGTCCGTGATTCGCGGTCCGGTGATCATCGGGGCGGACGCGAAGATCGTGCACGCGTATGTCGGGCCCTTCACGTCGATCATGCGGAACGCCGAGATTCGCGAGTCGGAGATCGAGCACAGCATCGTGCTCGAGGGCAGCATCATCAACGATCTGGCCAGCCGGATCGAGGACAGCCTGATCGGCAAGAACGTGCGTATCTATCGCGCCCCCGTCAAGCCGTCCGCGTACCGGTTCATGCTTGGGGACAACTCGGAGGTAGGGATCCGGTGGTAAACGACGCTCTCGCTCAGGCACCGGCCGCCAAGAAACCGAGCATCCACGACGTCCGCGTGAAGCCGCTTCGGCTGATTCCGGACGAGCGTGGATGGCTGCTCGAGATTCTGCGGGCCGACGATCCGCAGATGTTCGAACGGTTCGGGCAGGTGTACGCATCGGCGACGTATCCCGGGGTCGTCAAGGCATGGCACTGCCACAAGCGGCAGGTCGACTACTTCACCTGCGTTGCCGGAATGGTGAAGCTGGTGCTGGTCGACACGCGCGACGATTCGCCGACGAAGGGGGCGATCGATCAGTTCTTCATCGGCGTGCAGAGTCCGGCGGTCGTTCGCGTGCCCAACCTCGTGTATCACGGTTGGAAGTGCATCAGCCTCGAGCCGTCGATCGTGATCAACGTCCCGACGGAGGCCTACAAGCACGACGATCCGGACGAGCACCGGCTCGAGCCCCACGGAACGCTGCCCTACGACTGGACGCGCAAAGATGGTTGATGTCCTGGTGACCGGCGGCGCCGGATTCATCGGATCCAACTTCGTCCGCTACGCGATCGCGGCGCACCCCGATTGGCGCATTACCACGCTGGACAAGCTGACGTACGCGGGACGCCTCGAGAACCTCGAAGGGCTGCTCGATCACCCGCGCCACGAACTGGTGAAAGGGGACGTCGCGGACCCCGCGGTCGCGTCGGCACTGGTGCAAGGGTCGGATCTGGTGGTCCACTTCGCGGCCGAGACCCACGTCGATCGATCGATTGCGAACGCGGGCGACTTCATCACGACGGACGTATACGGGACGTTCGTCCTGCTCGAAGCGGCTCGCCAGGGCTCCGGCCTGCGACGCTTCGTGCAGATCTCGACGGACGAGGTGTACGGCAGCGTGCCGGAGGGATCGAGCCGCGAAACCGACGAGCTGCGGCCGCGCAATCCTTATTCGGCGAGCAAGGCGGGCGCGGACCGCCTCGCCTACAGCTACTGGGCCACATATCGAGTGCCCGTCATCATCACGCGCGCCTCGAACAATTACGGACCGTATCAGTTTCCCGAGAAGGTCATTCCGCTCTTCATCACGAACGGCCTCGACGACCGCCCGCTGCCGCTCTACGGCGACGGCCTGAACGAGCGCGACTGGCTGCACGTGACCGATCACTGCCGTGCGATTGATCTGCTGATCGAACGGGGAACGCCCGGGGAGGTCTACAACATCGGCGGCGGCAATCACGTCAGGAACGTGGATCTCACCCGCCGCATTCTTCAACTGCTGGACCGTCCTGAGTCGCTCATCAAACCGGTGGCGGATCGGCCGGGGCACGATCGCCGCTACTCGCTCGACTGCTCGAAGTTGGGCGCGCTCGGCTGGCAGCCGCAGATCGCGTTCGATCAGGGCCTCGCGGAGACCGTCGCGTGGTATCGAAAGAACGAGGGCTGGTGGCGGCCCATCAAGGATCAGGACGCGGAGTTCCGCCGCTACTATCAGGGACAGTACGGCACCGCGGGCTGACGCGGCTGTGACTCGCATCCCGCTGATCACGGGCGCGACAGGGTTTGCCGGGGGGCACCTGCTCCGCTCGTTCACCGACGAGCGCCTGCCCGTGCACGCCTGGGCGAATCCGTCGGGACGTTCGCCGCGCGCGCACTCGGACGTGGCGTGGCGGCGAGTCGATCTGCTGAACCGCGCCGCCGTGCGCGAGGCGCTCCGGGAAACGGCACCGTCCGCGATCTACCACTGCGCGGGCATCGCGGATGTGCACGGCTCGTGGGGCGCGCGGGCCCGCGCGCGTGAGATCAACACGAACGGCCCCCACCCACA
>JAICSD010000297.1 GCA_025937075.1 Vicinamibacteria bacterium
CAGTCGCGGTGCAGCTCGCGCTGACAGACCATGTAGAAGTTCGCCACCGACGCCGTCGCCGCGAAGAAGAGCGGGATGTCGATGAGCAGCATCTCGTACCAGCCCATGTTGTAGCGGATGACCATCGACGGGGCCATCAGCACCGACAGGAGCGACATCAGAAGATAATTGAAGTTCGACGACAGGTGGAAGAACGCTTCGGCCTTGACGCTGAGTGGCTGCTTCGAGCGCAGGATCCGCGGCAGCAGCTTGAGACACGTCTGGATGGAACCCTTCGCCCAGCGGTGCTGCTGCGACTTGAACGAGTTCATCTCGACCGGCACCTCGGCCGGCGAGACGAGATCAGGCAGAAACATGAACTTCCATCCGAGCAGCTGCGCGCGATAGCTGAGGTCGAGATCCTCGGTCAAGGTGTCGTGCTGCCAGCCGCCCGCCGTATCGATCGCGGACCGCCGCCACACGCCCGCTGTCCCGTTGAAGTTGAAGAAGCAGCCCGCCCGATTGCGGCCGCCGTGCTCGAGCACGAAGTGGGCGTCGAGCAGGATCGACTGGATCTTCGTCAGCAGCGAATAGTCGTGATTGATGTGCCCCCACCGGGCCTGCACCATGCCGATCCGATCGTCGGTCGCGAAGTACGGGAGCGTCCGGAGCAGGAAATCGCTGGAGGGGATGAAGTCGGCGTCGAAGATCGCGATGAACTCGCCGCTGGCGCTCTTCAGCCCCGCCTCGAGGGCGCCCGCCTTGTAGCCACGGCGGTCGACGCGGTGGAGATAGGAGATGTTGAACCCGCGCGCCGCATGACGGCGCACCGCGAGTTCGGCAATCTCGGTCGTCTCGTCGGTGGAATCGTCGAGCACCTGGATTTCGAGCAGCTCACGCGGATAGGTCATCTCGCAGACCGCATCGATCAGACGATCCGCGACGTACATCTCGTTATAGATCGGGAGCTGAATCGTGACGGGGGGAAACTGGCTCAGCGGCGGCGCTGGCGGGGGCACCTTGTCCCGGTGTTTCATGTAAAGATACACGAGGTAATACCGGTGCCACCCATAGATCGCCAGAATACTCAGAACGAAGAAATACAGGACGAGAATGAGTGTCTCAGGCAGCGTCATAAAGAGATGAAAGCATCACTCGGCACAAACGCTCATATTACGGTCCAGCTCGGACCCAAGTCAACGCCCCCCAAGCACTTGGCGTGATGGACCGTCAGCAGTTGCACGCTCTCCTCGATAGCGTACGGGCGGGCAACCTTACACCTGAGGCCGCTCGGGACCGGCTCCTTCAATATCTACGCCAGGCCCCCTACGAAGATCTGGGGTTCGCGCGCGTCGATCACCATCGGGCGATCCGCCAGGGTTTTCCGGAAGTCGTGTTCGGACAGGGCAAGACTCCCGACCAGATTGCGGCCGTCGCCGAGCGCCTGGTGAGCGCCGGCCAGAGCCTGCTCGTGACACGGACCGGCCAGGAAGCGTACGAAGCCGTGTTGAAAGTAGTCCCGGGTGCCCGGTTTCACGAGACCGCGCGCTGCATCACGCTCGACAGCGGAACCACCCCGCGCGGAACCGGTACGATTCTGATTGCGGCTGCGGGGACGGCCGATCTGCCCGTCGCCGAAGAGGCTGCTGTTACGGCAGAGTTGATGGGCAACTGCATCGATCGCCTGTACGACGTCGGCGTCGCGGGTCTGCACCGGCTGCTTAGCCAGCATGCGCGCCTCACCAACGCCCGCGTCATCATCGTCGCGGCCGGCATGGAAGGCGCCCTCCCGAGCGTCGTCGCCGGCCTGGTCTCCGTGCCCGTCGTCGCGGTGCCCACGAGCGTCGGCTACGGCGCGAGCTTCGGCGGCCTCACGGCGCTGCTCGGCATGCTGAACAGCTGCGCCATCGGAGTGTCCGTCGTCAATATCGACAACGGCTTCGGCGCCGCTGCGATCGCCAGCAGCATCAATCACCTTTGAGCAGGGGCTTCGCCCCGCCGCACCCCCTTACACGCTCTCTCGCGCGCGGCTTCGCCGGCGCGCTCCGTTCGCGTGACTCACTCGCGCTGCTCGTTCGCGCCGATCAGTCATTTGCCGCCGCTTCCCGTCGAACCTCTAGCTACCGGGCCTCCGACAACCAACTCCGTTTGCGATATACTTGAGGATTCCGTTTCCAGCGGTCAGGTTCCGATCCTCACCTCAATGCAGTCAGGCCCTCTGAAGGCCCTCGAATTCGATCGAATCGTCGAGGCAGTCTGCCGGTTTGCGCAGACGCCCCCGGGAGGAGCGCGCCTTGCCGCGTTGCGGCCGGAGACCGACGCGAACGCGGTCGCCGCGGCGCTCGCCGCCACGGCCGAAGCCGCGCGCTACCTGTCGGGTGCTGGCGAAATCGCCCTTCGCGCGCCCGCGGATATCGAGTCGATTCTTGACGCGCTGACCGTCGAGGGGCGGGCGCTCGAAGCGGAGCAACTGCTGGCGCTGGCAACGCTGTTCGCGTCGATTGATGCCGCGGTCTCAGGCATTCGCGGCCAGCGCGGCGCGTTCGCGCTGCTGGCCGGCATCGCCGACGGCGCGGCATCGTTCGAACGGGAAATCGCCGACATCCGCCGGAAGATCGATCCATCGGGCGCCGTAGTGGACGATGCGAGCCCGGAACTCCGGATCGTGCGCGAGCGACTGCGGAAGGCGCGCGCCAGGCTGCGCGGCACACTCGAATCGTACCTGCGGGGAAAAGACACGTCGAAGTACCTGCAGCAGCAGATCGTCACGGACCGCAACGGACGCTATGTGCTGGTCGTCCGCTCGGAGCACCGGACGGCGATTCCCGGAATCGTGCACGGCAGCTCCGGCAGCGGCGCCAGCCTGTTTCTCGAGCCGCTCAGCACCGTCGAGATCAACAACGACATCGTCGCGCTCGAGCAGCAGGAAGCGGAGGAGGTGCGGCGGATTCTCCTGGGGCTTGCGGATGCCCTCCGCCGCCGCGCGGGAGATCTCCAGCGGACGATCGATGCGGCAACGAGACTCGACGTCCTGCAGGCGAAGGCGAGGTACGGGCAGGCGATGCAGGGGATCGCGCCCCTCATCTCGACAGATGGACGCCTGGAGCTCCGCGCCGCGAAGCACCCGTTGCTGCTCGAGCGCACAGCGTCCGGTGGGGAGAAGCCCACCGGACAGATCGTCCCCGTCGACGTCCTGCTGATTCCGCCGGTCCACGTGCTGGTCATCACTGGGCCGAACACGGGCGGCAAGACCGTTGCGCTGAAGACGGCAGGGCTCCTGCCGCTGATGGCGCAGGCGGGGCTGCTCATCCCGGCAGCGGACGGAACACAGGTCCCGGTGTTCCGGACGGTGTTTGCCGACATCGGCGACGAGCAGTCGATTGCGGAGAGCCTGAGCACCTTCTCCGGCCACATCGCGAACATCGTCGGGATGGATGCCGCGCTGGAGCTGCCCGCGCTCGTGCTGCTCGACGAAGCCGGTACGGGAACGGATCCCAACGAAGGGGGCGCGCTGGCGACAGCCATCATCGATCACTTCCGCCGCCGCAGCGCCACGATCGTGGCGACGACGCACTTCGACACGCTGAAGACGTACGCCTCGACGACGGAGGGTGTCGCGTCGGCGGGGTTCGGATTCGCCCCGGACACGTTCGCGCCGACGTACCGGCTCACGTACGGATCGCCGGGGAGCAGCCTCGCGATCGAAATCGCGGCGCGGCTCGGCCTCGCGCCGTCGATCATCCAGCAGGCGCGTGCGCAGCGCAGCGACCGCGAAGCGCAGCTCGCGGACCACCTCGCGAAGATCGATCGCGAGATGCAGGCGCTGGATCACGAACGGCGTCTCGTCGCCCGCGAACGGCAGCTCCTTCAGGAGACATCGACACGTCTGCAAGGACGTGAGCACGATCTTCGCGACCGCGAAGAGACATTCCGCAAGCGTCTCGATCAGCGCCTCGAAGAACGCCTGCGCGATGCACGCAAGGAGATCGACGCGATTGTCGACACGCTGAAGGCGCGGACGTCGTCAATTGCCGCGGACGCAGAGCGCCGCGCCGCCCGCCTGGTGCCGACCGGCGACATCGGCGCGGCACGCGCCGACGCCCGTACGTCGCTCGAGGCCATCGCGGGCCGCCTGCGCGAGCCGACGACGGCACCGCCCAGCCGCGCCGTTCCAGATGATGGCCGCGTCGCGGCGGTCGGCGATCGCGTAGCCGTCGGTCCGCTCGGCCTCGAAGGAATCGTTCAGTCGCTGCACGATGGCGCGGCGGAAGTCGACGTCCGAGGGAAGCGCCTCCGCGCACGTGTCGAGGAGCTGCGCGTGATCGCGCCGGCCGCGGCCGCGGCGTCGCCCGCGCGCGTTCGCGTGAACGTCGAGATGGCCCCGCGCGAACGCGTCGCAACGGAGCTGAACGTGATTGGGTCCACGTCCGACGAGGCGCTGTCGAAGGTAGAGCGATTTCTCGACGATGCGCTGCTCGCGGAGCTCCGCTCGGTGCGCATCGTCCACGGCTATGGCACGGGACAGCTGCGCCGCTCGATCGCCGAGTTCCTGCGCGCACACGCCTTCGTCGCGAACTTCGGTCCCGCACCAGACAACCAGGGCGGGGGTGGCGTAACGGTGGTGGAGCTCAAGGACTGATTGCCGAGATCGACAATCGGCAATCGACAATGCAATCGGCATTCTGCAATCGGCAATCTTAAATGGGCCTATTCCCCTCGTCGTTCATTGACGACCTGAAGTCGCACGTCGACATCGTGCAGGTGGTGCAGGAGCGGGTGCCGCTTCGCAAGAGTGGGACGACATGGAAGGGGTTGTGTCCGTTTCACGGTGAGAAGACGCCGTCGTTTCACGTGAACGGCGACAAGGGCTTCTTTCACTGCTTCGGCTGCGGTGTGGGCGGGGACGTGATCAAGTTCATCGAGCTGCACGACAAGATGGCGTTTCCAGAAGCGATCCGTCAGCTTGCCGCGCGCGCGGGACTCGCGGTGCCCGAAGGCGGGGACGCGAAGCAGGACGCCGAGTCGCAGCGCGAGCGTGAAGCGCTGCTGAAGATTCACGAGGTCGCCGCGGCCTGGTTCCGCGAGCAGCTTGCGGGGCCCGCTGGCGGCGCGGCGCGCCGGCTCCTTCACGATCGGGGCATCTCGCCGGATCTGGCGGATCAGCTCGGATTCGGCTACGCTCCCGCGGGCGGCGCCTTGCGCGCGCGGCTGCTGAAGGATGGATTCACCGACGCGTTGCTCCTGCGGAGCGGGCTGGTCCTGCAGCGGGACGAGGGACAGGCTCGGGATCGGTTTCGCAACCGGCTGATGATTCCGATCAGCCGCGAGAGCGGAACGATCGTCGCCTTTGGCGGTCGCGCGATGGAATCGGGACAGCAGCCGAAATACCTGAACTCGCCTGAGACGCCCATCTACGTCAAGGGCCGGACACTGTACGGGCTGAATCTGAGCAAACCGGCGATCAGCCGGGTGAAATACGCGGTGCTCGTCGAAGGGTATTTCGACTGGGCGCGCGCCTATGAGGCCGGCATTACGAACGTGGTGGCCTCGTCGGGGACGGCGCTGACGCCGGCGCAGGCGCGTCTGCTGCGCCGATTTGCCGGTAAGGTAGTGCTGAGCTTCGACCCCGATGCGGCTGGTCAGGGCGCCGCGGCGCGCTCATCGGAGCTCCTGGTGACTGAGGGATTCCAGGTGAACGTCGCGCTCCTTCCGGCGGGCGACGATCCCGATACGTACATCCGGAGGCACGGAGCGGCCGCTTATCAGGAGCAACTCCGGGCGTCGCGGCCGTATCTCGAATACCTGCTGGATCG
>JAICSD010000025.1 GCA_025937075.1 Vicinamibacteria bacterium
AGCGTCTTGAGGCCGAAGCTCTCGTTGGACCAATACAGAAAACTCTCATCCGTCGGCGAGCCGCCGCGGGGAAAGCCGGCCAGAGACTCGCGTATGTGCTCCGGGACTCCGGGACAATTCAAGCCGGGGATCAGAAGTCGAAGCTCCTGCGCGGGGCTCACGGCGTTGCGCTTGTCTTCGTAGTTTGCCAGGGCGGCATCTCCGCCATCGAGATACGCGAGGGTGTTCTCGAGGAGCATCTGCCGTGCGAGATCCTCGGCCCGCCCCTGCGCGTCGCGCCGCGTCCAGTCGATCCCGAGGCGGACCCGTTCTATCGCGGCCGCCGGAAGCTTGACGTCGCAATCGCCGACCCGGCAATGCCGGAGGTCCGCGAGGTCGGACGCGTTCAACCGCAGCCCCGCCAGGTCGCCGAGGGACGGTCGTTCGCCGAAGCGACCGATCTGCAGGACGAGATCGCTGCGTTTGAAGGCCTCGATGTTCCGAAGCCGCTCCACGAAAAACGACGCAGGGATGTTCATGCGGACGGCGCCGGCGACCGCGATCTCATGGCGATCCCGGCCGGGTATCGATCTGGAGATCGGCTCTCCCTCCTCGAGTGTCCGCAGGTCGTCGGCGTCGAAGCCGGCACAGGAGCGCAGTACATCTCGGACGGCCGTCCCGGTTCGTGGCGGCACGGCGGAGCCGGCGAGACCGAGAACGAGGCCTCCGGCCACGACCGCGCGAGTCAGGCCGAACATGACTCTTCCACCGGCGTCCCGGGAGCGTCGGGCCCGCAGTAACGAATCCGATCGCCCAGCGTCGACCGCTTCACTTTCAAGAGCGCCGCGGCCTTCGACTTGTTTCCGTGGCTCGTGTCCAGCGCCCAACGGATCAGGGTCGATTCGAACTCACGGAGCCGATCGTCCAGCGAGATGGCGGCAGACGATACGGTTGACGCCGGCGGCTGCGGGACGGGCTGCGGCTGCTCCGCCGCGCGCAGCAGGAGGCTTGCGGCCACGCAGCCGACGCGAATCTCGCCGCACGTATTCATTTGCGCGATCCGCTCGCACGCGTTCTCCAGTTCGCGGACGTTGCCGGGCCACGAATAGGCCGTGAACGCATGCACGACAGCGGGCGAGAGCGCCGGTGGCGGGTCGCCGCGACGGCTGAAGAAGCGCTCCAGAAACGCCTCCATCAACGGCGGGATGTCTTCCGGCCGCTCGCGCAGCGGCGGCAGGGTCAGCGGCAGCACATTGAGCCGGTAGTAAAGGTCTTCCCTGAACCTGCCTTCGGCGACGAGTTGACGCAGGTCGCGTTTCGTTCCAGCCAGGACGCGCACGTTCACGGGAACCAGCCGCGTGCCACCGAGACGCTCGATCGTACGGTTCTGAATGACGCGCAGAAGCTTCACCTGCATCCCGAGCGGCCGTCGTCGATGGCCGTGTCGTATCGGGTGGTCATGACGTCACCCGGCTCGCAACGTTCCGAAATCGGGCATTGCGTCCCGCAACGCCACCGGCGACAACACGGTTTCCACTCGTTCTTTCGTGACCATGATCGGTGTCTCCGCTTCGATGTCGACTGGGACAGGGCAACAGCCAGACCATTTCGGTTTCCCGGCGTAACTACCGCCAGACCGCAAGTTGTCGGGCGAGGACCGTGCAAGAAGGGCGCGGCGGCGGGGAAAAATCCGCACACCGTGCGGATTTTTCTCCGCGTCCATGACGCGCTCAGCGGCCGTTCTGCGCGATTGTCACGACCTTGTCCCTAACGGTGATCGCACCTCGCGGCGTCGCCGTTGCAACATCGAGCGCCCGGATCCCTTGTGCGAGACATGCAACAGATGACTGGCTATCGTCGGGACGTCGCCACGTCGGCGGAAATCCGGCAGCGTCGACGCCAGACGCCGGAATTCCTGCCGTCTGCGCTTCCCCCTCGCGCCTTCTGGACGGTCGACCCGGCGGAACTGCTCCGCCGCCTGGAGTCCAGTCCGGCGGGCCTCGACCAGGAAAACGCCGCGCGGCGCCTGGAGCGCTATGGGACCAACGAACTTCATCAGGAACGGGATCGTTCGCCGCTCGCGATTCTCTGGCGGCAGCTTCGGAGTCCTCTCCTGCTCCTCCTTGTGTTCGCGGCAGTGGCGTCGGGCCTTTCCGGCGAATGGCTCGACGCCGGCATCGTCATGACGATCGTCGCCGCCACGGTGGCGATCGGGTTTTCGCAGGAATACAGCGCGCAATCGGCGGCAGCCGCGCTGCGGCTGCGGTTGCGCGTCCGGTGCTCGGTGCTGCGTGACGGCAGGCCGGAACAAGTCCCCCTGGAGGAGGTCGTGCCCGGCGACATCACAATACTGTCGGCCGGCAGCCTCGTACCGGCCGACGGCGTTCTGCTCGAGGCGGCCGACTTCTTCGTCAACCAGGCTGTGCTGACCGGTGAGAGTTTCCCGGTACAGAAGCAGCTGACGCCATCGGCGGATCCGAAGGCGCCCATCGCCGAGCGGACGTCGTGCGTGTTCCTCGGCAGCAACGTCCGCAGCGGCACGGCGCGGTGCCTGGTGGTCGCCACCGGTCGCGCGACGGAATTCGGGGCGATTGCCCATCGGCTGTCCGTGCGCCCGCCGGAAACGGAATTCGACCGCGGCATTCGCCGGTTCGGCTACCTCCTCACGACCGCGATGCTGGTCATGGTCCTGCTGGTTTTCGCGGCGCACGTGTTCCGCGGCCGACCGCCCGGCGAGACGCTGCTCTTCTCGGTCGCCCTGGCCGTCGGGCTCAGTCCTGAGCTGCTCCCCGCCATTCTGAGCATCAATCTCGCGCGCGGCGCGCAGCGCATGGCCCATCGCGGCGTCCTCGTCCGGCGCCTGAACGCCATCGAGAATCTCGGGAGCATGAACGTCCTGTGCACCGACAAGACCGGCACGTTGACCGAAGGGGTGGTCCGTGTCGAAGGCGCCTACGACCACGCCGGGACGAAGTCCGACCGCGTGCTCGACCTCGCGGCGTGCAATGCGGCGCTCGAAACCGGCATCGCAAGTCCGCTTGACGACGCGATCGTCGCGGCGAAGGGAGCCGACCTGCCACGCGTCACGAAGATTGCGGAGATCCCGTTCGATTTCGTCCGCAAGCGTGTGACCGTCGTCGTCGCGACGGACAGGGAGGCGCAACTGGTCACGAAGGGCGCCTTCCACCACATCCTCGACACCTGCCGCGCGCTGCCGGGCGGTGCGGTGCTGGACGATGCGGCCCGCGAGCGCGCCGAGGCGCAATACGAATCGTGGACGCGGCAAGGCATTCGGGTGCTCGCCGTCGCGTCGCGGACGGCGCCGATCGCTCGAGCCTACACACGCGACGACGAGCGTGACATGACGTTCGAGGGCTTCGTGACCTTCCTGGATCAACCGAAAGCCGGGGTGACGGAAGCGATCCGGGAGCTGTCGGCACTCGGGGTCGCCATCAAGATCATCACGGGAGACAGCCGGCTGGTTGCTGAGCACGTTGCCGTGCTCGTCGGCCTCGCGTCGGCCCGCACGCTGACCGGCCGCGACCTCGACGAAATGAACGATGAGGCGCTCTGGCGTTCGGCTGAGCAGGTGACCTTGTTCGTCGAGGTCGATCCGAACCAGAAGGAGCGCATTATCCGTGCGTTGCGGCGGACCGGGCATGTCGTCGGATTCCTCGGCGACGGCGTCAACGACGCGCCCGCCATGCACGCCGCGGACACGAGCCTCTCGGTCGAGCAGGCCGTCGACGTCGCGAAGGAAGCGGCGGATTTCGTACTCCTGGAGCGCGGTCTCGACGTGATTCGGCGGGGCATCGAAGAAGGGCGCGCGACGTTCGCCAACACCCTCAAATACATCCTGATCACGACGAGCGCCAACCTTGGCAACATGGTCAGCATGGCCCTGGCGTCGTTGTTCCTGCCCTTCCTGCCGCTGACGCCAGGGCAGATTCTGCTGAACAACTTCGTGTCGGATGTGCCGGCGATCGGCATTGCGGGCGACAACCTGGACGAGGAACTCGTCGATCGCCCGCGGCGATGGCGGGTCGGGTTCATCGGCCGCTACATGCTGACGTTCGGGATCCTGAGCTCCGCGTTCGATTTTCTGACCTTCGGCGCGCTGCTCCGGCTGTTCCGCGCCGTGCCCGCCGTGTTCCAGACCGCCTGGTTCGTCGAGTCGCTGTTGACCGAACTGGCAGTCGCGCTCGTGATGCGCACGCGCCGGCCTTTCTTCCGCAGCCGGCCGGGACGCGTGCTCCTGACGATCACGGTGATTCTCATCCCGGTGGCGCTGGCGACGCCGTATCTGCCAGGCGCGCCGGTCTTCGGGTTCGTTCCGCTTCCCATGCCCATCATCCTGGTCATCCTGGCCATTACTGCGATGTATGTGACGGCGACGGAATGGCTGAAGCTGTGGTTCTATCGCCGACACGACTGGAGATCATCATGAGCGATTGACGCACAGGACGTCTCGCGGTCCTCGGCGCGCTGATTCCGGTGAGCGCGATCGAGCTGGCCAGGCTGCTCCGGCGCTACACGTCACTCGAGATCGGCGCCGCCGTGCGCAGCGCATTGAGCACGGCTGCGAGATCGATGGCCTCCTGCAGGATCGCGCCAGCCACCGGCGTGAGCGCGCCGGCTGCGGCGAAGAACATGCCGACGGTACTCAATGCCATCCCACCGATCGCGCTCTGGAGCGCCACCCGCCGAAGCCTCCGGCTGATGTGCATGACGACGTCGACCTTGGACAAGGAGGAATCGGCGACGACGACCTGTGCCGCTTCGGAGGTCACATCGCTGTTCCGGCCGAAGGCGATGCCGACCGTCGCGGTGAGCAGCGCCGGTGCGTCGTTGATGCCGTCGCCGATGAACGCGGTCTTCGCGCGGGTGACTTCCGCCCGGACGATGCCCACTTTCTCTTCCGGCGACTGATTGGCGTAGATGCGATCGATCGAAATCGATCTCGCCAGGCGACTGACCTCGGCTTCACGGTCGCCCGAGACAATCAGGACCCTGTTTATGCCATGCGACGCCGCGAGGTGGCCCACAAACCGCCCGCTGTTCACGCGTGCGACGTCGAAGAACCGGTACGCGGCCGCGAACAGACCGTCGACGGTGATGATGCACTCCAGACCTGATCCGGGAGCGGGCGGCAGCCCCTTCATACCGTTCACGTGCTCACGACCGGTGATAACGACGTTCCGTCCGTCGACCCGGGCGAGGAGCCCGGCGCCCGGGTCCTCGCGGGTCCAGTCGACGTCCGGCAGGGCGCAGCCGGCCGCCTGAGCCGCGCCGACGATTGCCGCGGCAATGGGATGGCGGCTGTATCGCTCGATCGAGGCCACGACCGGCAGCAGCGTTTCCCGGCTGAACGACGGCGAGTAGATCTCCTCGCTGAGCATCGGACGGCCGTAGGTCAACGTGCCCGTCTTGTCGAAGATCATCGTCCGGCAGAGGGTCAACTGTTCGAGGGCCGCGGGATCCTTCACGATGATGCCGCGGTGCGCCGCCGTGGACACCGCGCCGATGATCGCGACGGGAATGCCGATGAGGACCGGGCAGGGCGTCGCGATCACCACCACGCTCAGGAAACGGAGGGGGCTTCCGGAGATCCACCAGGCGAATATCGCGACGGCCAGCGCGAACGGCGTATACCATGCGCCGATCTGATCGCCAATCCGCCGGAGCTGCGGGCGGTGCTGCTCCGCGTCGCGCATGACCTTCACGATTTGTGCGTAGCGGGAGTCCGCCGCCGTTCGTGTCGCCCGTATGACCAAGCCCGACCCCGAATTGCGCGCCCCAGACAGCACACGACTGCCCGGTCCCTTGTCGACGCTGAACGGCTCGCCGGTCAGGAAGGACTCATCCATGGCTCCGCGGCCCTGGATGACTTCTCCGTCAACCGGGCAGATCTCGCGAGGGAGGACCGACAACTCGTCGCCGGGTCGCACCTCGCCGACGGGGACCTCTTCGAGAACGCCGCCACGCGAGCGGTGGGCGATGGTCGGGACGCGTGCTGCAAGCGCGCGGAGGGCTGCCGTTGCGCGACCGATCGCGAGGCGCTGCACGGTCTGGCCGCCGGCCAGCATCAGGACGACAATCGCACCGGCGAGGTACTGACCGAGCAGCACGGACGCGACGATGGAAATCGCGGCGAGTTGATCCGAGCCGAATCTCGCGCGCATCGCATTCCATGCGAGCTGCGGCAGGAGGAGGCCCGCGCCGACTCCCAGCGCGAGCAGGAGCGGCACGTCTGCGCGGTCTGGCGCGCCCCGGGCATATCTGATCCAGAGGTGCAGAACAATTCCCGTGAGCGCGATCGCCGCGACGGCGCCGTCGCGTTCGCGCCAGACGCGACCGAACAGGGCGCGCACCGAACACGCCGGAGAGACCAACCAAGCCGTCAGACGCGTCGGAGCCACCTTTGGGACATCACGCATAGGGCGAGCCGTTCGGCGGACGTGCGACGGGTGGAGATCCGCCGGCCGCGCAGCTCTGGACGACGGCTGTCCGGCACCGGCGCCGGGCGAGCGACGGAAACCTGCGATCAACCGTGTTCAGCCTCCGTGACCGGTGACGCAGGGTCGGCATGTTGCCGAATTTCCGGCGGCGCGGGACGGGCCTCCGCCCTCTGCAAGAGATCCGAAGCCGCGGTGACGGGCTGTGGTCGTCCGGTTACCGCTCGTCGTTCAGCGAGCGATTCCGTAGTGTTCCTTCACCTTCGCCACAATCTGCGGGTCCGTCAGCTTGTCCGCGCTCTCGACGGCGACACTGCGCTCTTGCGCGGCTTTCGATCGCCCAAGCCGGTCCTTGAGCTGCAGCTTGGCCTCGCCCGGCCCGAACAGCAGAAGCGCGTCGGGCTGGCCAATCTGGCTGACGACTTTGTCGAAATACTGGTCGAGATGCAGATTGTGGCGCTCCTCGTACTTCTTCTCCCCGCCGCTCTCCTGAGAGCCCGAGAAATGTGGATGAGGCCCGACATCGGATTCGAGCGTCCAGACGGTGACATCCCCCGCCGCGATGGACACGATGACGGCCTTCTTGTGATCGATCCACACGCCCACTTCGTGACTCATGACATTCCTTTCGCGGGCTGGTCGGCCCTTCGGATAGCCGACGCTTCCCAGTGCACGTCGCCTGGCTCCGTAAATTTCAATCGTCTGCGCGCGTTTCGCGCGTCTTCGCCCCGTAGTAACTACATCCTCCGCCAACGGGCAGGACCAGGACGACGATCAAGACGATCGGCGTGATTCCACTTCCCTTTATCCCGTCGATTCCCTACTCCGTCGTCTTGCCGTCGAAATGCTCGCTATCGGCCTCTGCGTCGGCGCGGGTGTGATGGATCACACCATCGCGATGATTCGGCGGCGCATAGAGCGTATAGAGCTTCAGTGGGCCCGTCCCGGTATTGATGATGTTGTGATGCGCTCCAGCCGGGACGACCACCGCGAAGCCCGCCCGGATCGCCGTTCGCACGCCGTCGAGAATCGCCTCGCCGGTGCCGGCTTCCACGCGAAAGAACTGATCGAGCGTGTGAACTTCGGCTCCGATCTCTTCGTTGGGCTCGAGCGCCATCACGACGAGTTGGCAGTGGCTGGCGGTGTACAGCACACGGCGAAACGCGTCATTCTTGACGGCCAGGTCCTCGATGTCTTGCACAAAGCCTTTCATCACGACTCCTTTCACGTCCCTGCCGTCGACTCGCGCCGCCCACGGGCAAGGGAAGACAATGAACGATCAGCGCACGGTCAACACGCCTGCTTCGCCACCTCACACAGCAGCCGCTGCAAGGTCCCCGGGTCAGTCGGTTTCGTGAGATGGTGGTCGAAGCCCGCGTCTCGCGTACGGGCTCGATCCTCGGCCTGGCCCCACCCGGTCAGCGCCACGAGGTGCGCGTGACGCGTTTCTGGCCGTTGGCGTATTTGACGCGCGACCTCGAATCCATCGACGACGGGCAGCCCGAGATCGAGGAGCACGACATCGGGGCGGTAATCCTTCGCGGCGGCGATCGCCGCTTCGCCGTCCAGCGCCTTCCGCACGTCATAACCGAGCCCTTCCACGACCATTGCCAGCATCTCCACCAGATCGGCGTTGTCGTCCACGACGAGCACCTTGAGGTTGCCGCCGCTCGGCAGCCCAGAGATCTCCACCTGCGGCGTCCCCTGAGGCTTGCCCTCGTCAGCGACGGGCAGCCGAACGGTGAACTCGGAACCCTGTCCGGCGCCGCCGCTATGCGCCGCGATGGTGCCTCCATGCATTTCAACCAGCATCTGGACGAGCGCCAGGCCAATCCCGAGCCCACCCTGCGACTTGTCCGGGCGATTCACCTGCCGGAACATTTCGAATACCGTGGGCAGCGCCTCCGGGGGAATGCCCATCCCGTTGTCGCGCACCTCTATCACCGCCTGCTCGCCCTCTCGACGAACATCGAGCACGATTCGCCCGCCGCGCGGCGTGTACTTGGCGCTGTTGTTGAGAAGGTTCGTGAGTACCTGCGTTATCCGTGCCGCATCGGCATCGAGCCAGATCGGATCGTCTGGCAGGTTGACCTCCAAGGCGTGCCCCGCGGCCGTGATCGTCGGCGCCGCGGCTTCGGTCGCCGCATTGACAATCGACGCAAGCAGGACGTGCTCCCGCCGCAGCTCGATCTTGCCTCGCGTGATTCGCGACACGTCGAGCAAGTCGTCCACAAGCCGCGTGAGGTGATCCACCTGCCGCTCGATCACGGCGACGGCGAGACTGGCGGGAGGGACCAGTTTCTCCCGTTGGATGAGAGGCAGCGCGTACCGGATTGGCGCGAGCGGGTTCCTGAGTTCGTGCGACAGGATCGCGATGAACTCGTCCTTGCGGCGATCGGTCTCCTTCAGGTACAGGTTGGCGGCGTTCAACCGCTCCTCGGCCTGCCGCCTCTCGTCCGCCCGCTTTCGTTCGGTGATGTCGAGAATTGTGCCGAAGATGAACAGTGGCTTGCCGGTCGCATCGAACTCCGCTTCGAATCCGCTCGCCTGTACAACTCGCGCCTCACCGCTCGGTCGAATGATTCGCGCCTCGAACGGCGGCACGCGCTGGCCATCCAGGGCCATCGCTGCCATTTCAGCGTGGCGCGCTCGATCGTCCGGATGGAGCATCTGGTTGGCCGCGGCATTCGACGGCACGAAGGCCTGCGGATCGGTTCCGAAGATTCGGTACAGTTCGTCGGACCATGTGACGCGGTCATTCGTCAGATCCCACCGCCAGCTGCCGAGGTGCGCCGCCGCTTGGGCGCGTGCGAGATCCGCCTCTCGCGTCCGAAGGGCGTCTTCGTTCCGCTTGCGCTCGGTAATGTCAGTGGCGGCACCGAACCACTCGACGATCTCGCCCGACGCGTTCCGTACGGGCACGGCACGCGACGCAGTCCAACCCCAGGTGCCATCCGTTCGCCGCAGCCGATGTTCCAGCGCGAACACATGTCCCGTTCGGACGGCGTGACCGATCGCATCGCGCACCTGGCTCTGGTCCTCGGGATGGATGTAGCGTCCAACCCAGTCCAGCGTGGTTGTCGCGGTGCCGATCAGAAAGGTGCCGCCCTTCCACTCGAGCATCGCGCTCCAGTCCGCGTTCATGCGGTAGAAGACGTCGGAGCTGGCGTTGATCAACGCGCGCGAGCGATCCTCGCTCGCGCGCAAGGCGTCCGCAGCCCGCCGGCGACCGGTCGCGAGGACGCTGAGGAGAACGACGACAGCACCAAAGGCCGCCAGCCGGGCGAATTCTACGGCGAGTGGGATCAGCGTCACCGAATGACCGCCGCGAGCGATAGTGATCCCGCTCGCCAGGGCCGACAATGCGGCAACCACAAGAGCAGGGCTGAGACCGCCATACCAAGCCGAGAGGATTACGGCAAGCGTGAAGAGCGGGTAGAACGGCTCGTTGGTCCCGACGAGCTGGGTGAGGATGGCTTGGGCCGCAAACGCCAGCACGAAGCCGACGCCGGACAGCGCGTAGACACGCCGCCTGCTCCGGTCTTCGCCGAGAAGCCGGGCAGCTGGGCGAGATGCACCCATAAGCACTCCAAGCGCAGGCGGACGCCCGCAGCAGCAGTCTGCCACAGAACCGCCGAAGAGAAGTTCAAGCAGCGCGCCGCCCGGACTGTGTCGGAACCTGAGGGGCGCAATCAATGCGTCATCACCGGTCCCCAGCGGCGGATCGTGCCCCGCTCATCCTCGTTCTCCTCACAGCAGCGAACGCTCGCCTGGGTCGCCGCCGAAATTCCCCCAAGGTTGCCGAAACTCCGACGACGCGTTCGCGGCAGACGGCAGCGAAATGCGACCCTTGCGTCGGGTCATCGTGGGACAGTTCGTACGTTGCTCCGTGGGCCGCCGCCGGCGTGCCGAAAGGGCCGCGTGTGTGCAGGATCGGGAACGGCACACTCGTTGCGCTTGCCGCGGGAAATGAAGCTGGCGGCGATCGCACTGGACTACGACGGCACCATCGCCGTCAACGACGTCATGGACGCGTCGGTCCGCACGGCCATCGCGGCGGCTCGCGATGCCGGAATTGCCGTCGTTCTGGCGACCGGCCGCCGTCTCGGCGACCTCCGACGGGCAGCGGGAGATCTCACCTGTTTCGACGTCGTCGTCGCCGAGAACGGCGCCGTGGTCGACTTTCCGCTCCGCGGACGCCACATCGTGCTGGGTCATCCTCCGCCGGCTGAATTCGTCGCGGAGCTTCGACGCCGCGGCGTCACCTGCGAGGCCGGTGAGGCGCTGGTCGAAGCGGATGCCACTCACTTCGCCACCCTCATCGAGGTGATCCACGCGCTGGAACTGCCCCTCGTCTTGACGTTCAATCGCGGAAGAGTGATGGCACTCCCCCAGGCCACCGGAAAATCGACGGGGCTGAAGAACGCGCTGGCCACGCTGCGCATATCCATCCACAACACCATTGCCATCGGCGATGCCGAAAACGACCACGATCTTCTGGACGCCTGTGAGGTGGGCGTTGCCGTTGAGTGGGGGAGCAAGACCCTGCGAGCGGCGGCCGACGACGTCGTGCCTGGATCCGGGCCGGCGGCCGTGGCGGAGTACATTCAGCGCCTCGCGGCGACAAAGGAACTCCCGTCCGCGCACATGGGTCGCCGGAAGCTGCTCCTCGGGCACCGCCACGACGGGACACCTGTCAGCGTCGCGGTGCGCGGCCGCCCGGTGCTGATCGCGGGCGAGCCCGGCTCTGGGAAGTCGTGGATCGCGGGCCTGATGTGCGAGCAGTCGATCCTGCAGGGCTATTGTCTGTGCGTCATCGATCCCGAGGGCGACTATTCGTCGCTCGAGGCGCTGCCGGGAGTGATCGTGCTCGGCGGAGACGACCCGCCGCCGAATGCTCGCGAACTGACGCGGGCGCTCCGTCATCCCGACGTCAGCGTCGTGATCGACCTCTCGCGAATCGAACACCGGGAGAAGGTTCAGTATGTCGAGCACGTCATGGATCTGCTCCTCCTGATGCGCCGGCAGACGGGACTTCCCCACCGCATCGTGCTGGACGAAGCGCATTACCTCCTGGGCCGCGGACCGGCATGGGCGCGAGATCGGGCGGAATTGCACGGGCAGACGCTCGTCACGTACCGCGTCTCGTCGCTGGCCGGCGTGGTGGACGTGCCGCAAGACGCGATGGTGATTGTGACCAAAGAGTCCGACCCAGCGGAGATCGACACACTGCGGAGCCTGTGCCGCCGTACCGGCACCGAGGTGGCGGCGTCGGCGTTTCGTGACCTGCTCGTCAACGAA
This sequence comes from Vicinamibacteria bacterium, assembly GCA_025937075.1. Next base: position 11,736 of record JAICSD010000025.1, read on the forward strand.
GCGATCATGCTTCCGGGAGCCGACGAATCAGGCGGCACAGGCATACGTTTCCAAATCGACGCGCGCCTCACCGCGCACGTACGCCACCGGACCAAGTATCTCGACATGCCAGTCAGCGACCGGCAGGCATTCGTCTTTACGTCCGACGGCCGTCCCGTCGCCCGCGCACACACGCTGAAAGAATTCGTCGGCCTGCTCATGGCATTGCCTGGGCACGTCATCAGCGCGCACCTGAAGCGTCAGGACTATTCACGCTGGATTGAGAGTGTTTTCAGAGACGGGATCCTTGCCGCGCGTGTACGGGCGCTCGAAGCGTCCGTCGAGACGGAAACCGTCCGCGAGATCGTCCAGGACATGGATCAGACGATTCGTGCCCGGTACGAGCGCCCGCTATCGGACCTCGGATGCGCGAACACCCCCGTACAAACGACGTCAGGCTCGGCACAGCAGAAGGCGACCGCGTAGTCCGCGGCCGCGAAGCAGAAATCATCCGCGGCGATCGCGGTGACGGACAACTGAGGAGGAAGCGTGCAGGAAACCCGATACGGCTTGCATTCGGAGATACCGATCGAGTTCGAGCGGGCGCTGGCGCGGGTGGTCGCGGCGCTCCAGGAACAGGGCTTCGGCGTCCTGACGACCATCGACGTGAAGCAGACGCTGAAGCAGAAACTGAATCAGGAGTTCCGCAACTACGTCATCCTGGGAGCGTGCAACCCGCCGCTCGCCCACCGGGCGCTCGAGGCCGAGTTGGAAGTCGGGCTGCTGCTCCCCTGTAACGTCATCGTCTACGACCTGGGGCCTGACCGGACGGCGGTCTCGGCGATGGCGCCGCTCGCGGCGCTCGGTATCGTGGGAGACAACCCGGGTCTCGAAGCAGTCGCCCGGGAAGCCGAGGCGCGGCTCCGAAACGTCCTGGCAACGCTGGAGAGCACGACCGCCTGAACGATTGTTGCTGGTCGTCAAGCGCCCGCTGCGTTCTTCACGCCTTTGTCGTCGACCAACTCTCCCGCTGTCATCCCGTCGAGCTGCTCCGGCAGCGCCGTGGCGCGAAACGACAGACGCAGCAATGCGCCATCTGCGGTTTCGACTTCGAGCGCCCGCTCGGCGCCGTTTTCCTGCTGCACGCGGACGACACGCGGTCGGGAGGCGCTGAGCGACATCCCATTCATGAAGGTCACCTGGATGCTGCGATCAAGCGTGCCGCTCTCGATACCGACCGACCTCAAGGCGAGAGATCGAACGCGTGTGAAAGGCGCTCCAGCTACGATGCCGTGGAGACAGCACATCCAGGCCGCATGCTGGCGGCTGAAGCGATCCAGGAACTCCGGCCATTGCGCGGCCGGCACTTCTCGTACGGTCATGATCGAGTCCTCCGGAGATAGCGGCCGCACCACGCCACCGCCAGGCTGGACACGCGATCGAGCGCGCCGGGCTCCTCGAAAAGATGCGTCGCGCCAGCGACAATCTCGAGTTCGGTGTGGGCTCGCATCCGTTGCATCGCGGCTCGATTGAGCTGGATGACGATGTCGTCGCGACCGCCGACGATGAGAAGCGTCGGCGCCTCGACGAGCGGCAGAGCGTCAGCGCGGCACCACCCGAGCGCGATCCTTGACGCGTTCGCTCGGATGTACGATCACCAGGTCGCCTTCGGCGAGGCCATCTGTCACGACAGCGTCTGTGTCATTCTGGGGCCCCACGACGAGATCCCGGGCGACAGCTCGCCGACCTTCGACAACGTAGACGGACCACCGCTCCCCGCGACGGAAGAGCGCGCTGACGGGCACCCTCAAGGCGCTCTGGCATTCCCACACCACGACGCGCACTTCGACGGCAAACCCATCGCCAAGGTGCGCGACGAGACCAGGATCGCCTGTGAAATCGACGATGACGTTGACGCGCTGTTCGTCGACTCCCAATGCCGACACCTTGGTGAAACTCGACGGTTCCACGAGTCGCACGCGGCCCGGCAGTGAATCTGCGCCGCCCCATCCGTCGAGGATCACTCGAGCGCCCGGCGACACGCGGACCGCATCGGTCGACAGCAGGTCCACGACGACTTCGAGCGCCCGCGGGTCGCCGATCTCGACGAGCGGCGCACCCGCCGCGATTGCTCTGGCGCTCTCTTCGAACACCTTCAGGACGACACCGTCATGCGGTGCGCCCACAGAAGTCGCCCGCCCAATCGGTCGGTCAGCGTCGGCCGCTGTGAGCGCGGCGCGCGCGGCCTGGAGCTCGTGCTCGGCGACGTCGACGCCAGCAGCCGCGGCGCGGACGTCGGCGTCGGCGACCTCGTGCCTGGTACGCGCCGCATCGACCTCCTGCCGGGAGACGACGCGCTGACCGGCGCCGAAACGCTAAACCGGTCGCGAACCCGGGTTCGACCGTCCTCATTTACGGTGACCACAAGCGGGCCGCGCGACACGCGCGCGGCTTCCACACTGATCGGTGCCGGCACGAAGGTCCACGCCACGGCCGCAACCACCGCCGCGGAGATTGGCCACACGAACGGGCGTGTACGTCGACGCGTCACGGCTTCACTCCGGTGCCTTCAGGGCGCCCACGGCGTCCAGCCGCAGCAGTTGCCGCCACATCGCAAGCGCCGAGATCGCGGCGGCGGCCAGCGTGATCGTGATCGCGATGCCGTTGGTGGCCGGCGCGATTGAGAGTGGAATGCGCGTCAGCTCGGTGCTGAACAGCGTCACGACCGCCGCGGCGAGCCCGCGACCCAGCAGGACGCCGACGGGCAACGCGAGAAGCGTGATCACGGCCATCTCGCCAAGGAGAATCTCTGCCATTTCGCCGTGGGTGAAGCCGAGCACGTGCAGGCTGGCGAGTTCCCGGGCGCGTTCGGCGAACGTGATGCGCGTGTTGTTGTAGATGACGGCGAAAGCGATGGCAGCGCCGAACAGCGCAAACATCAGTGTCACCGTGTTGATCACCGCGGCGAACGTCTCTTCGAAGCTTTTCCGTGCAAGGTCGCTGACCGTGACGCTCGCGACACCCGGCATGCCCTTCAGCCGCCCGTACAGCGCCGCAGCCTGGCGACTGTCGACTTCGAGATAGGCGCCGGTGAACGTCGGACCCTCGCGCATCAACCGATTCACCGCGTCGATGTCCATGTAGGCTCCGAGGCCGAGGAATTCCTGGACGACGTCCCGCACCAGCAGCGCGTCGCTACGCCGGTCCCCTTCGAGGATCTCGACGTCGACCCGGTCGCCTCGCTCGACGCCGAGCGCGGCGGCGAGCGCCTCGTTGAGGACGATCCCTTCGCGCGGGATTGGGATCGGCTGCAGTCGTTCGTCGACGAGGCGCGCGAGCGACGCATCGGCCGCGACACCGGCGAGGCCCACGCGACGCGCTCGGTTCAGGTGCCGCAGCCGCACGGGGACGGTGCGTACGGCCTCAACGCGCAGAACGCCGGGCAGGTGCTCCAGTTCGTGTAGCGCACGCCGCGGGCGCAGCGCCTCGAACGCGACGGTAACGTCCTGACGCTGGGCCGCGTTGAACTGAACATCAGTCAAATAGTGGATCGCGTCCACACTGAAGATGCCGACGATGACGATGGCGACGGAAAGTGCGATGGCGACGGTCGAGACCAGCGACCGGACGGGCCGGCGCTCCAGATTGCGGACGATCGTCCGCGTTGTCACCGGCAGGAGCCTGCCCGCATTGATACGGTCGAGGATGCCGATGCGATAACGGGGCGGGGCCGCCGGCCTCATGGCCTCAGCCGGCGCCACTCCCGCGGCCCGCCGTGCGGCGCCCAGACCGGCGCCGGCCGCAAGAACGGCGGTACCGAGGGTCGCGCCGAGGACCAGACGCAGAGGCAGGACGAACGCCAGCCGCGGGAATCTGAAGAATGACGCGTACAGGCGGGTCCATTCCGATCCGGCCCACGCCCCGACGGCCACGCCGATGACGACGCCAACCAACGCGACCGCGAGGACAAACGCGACGTAGTGCCATCCAACCGCCGCGTTCGTGTACCCGAATGCTTTCAGGACGCCAATCTGCTCGCGCTGCGTCGCCACGAGGCGCGAGATGACCACGTGCAGGAGGAACGCCGCAACCGCAGCGAAGATGAACGGCGTGACGCGGCCCATGTTTGCCAACTGGTTGAACTCGTTCTCGAGATACCAGGCGGAGGTCTGGTCGTTCCGCGCGTATGCGCCGAGGCCGCCGTATCGGGCCAGCATGCGATCCAGGCGGCCGATGACGTCGACCGGGACGGCGGCGCGGCTCAAACGAATCGCCACGTCGTTGAATGCCCCCTCCAGGTCGAACGCCGCCGCCAGATCGCGCCGTCGCATCCAGAACACGCCAAACCGCTTGTCGTCGGGAAAGAGATCGCCGCGACGGATCGAGTACACGTATTCCGGCGAGAGCGCGACGCCCACGATCCGGAGGCGGCGCCACCGGCCATTGATGACGGCCGCCACGGTGCTCCCGGTCGACAGGCCGTGTGCCGTCACGAAGGCCTCCGACGCGAGCACTTCGTCGCCTCGGTCGCTCACCGGGTAGACGCCGCGCCGCAGCACGAGGCGGTTCAACAGCGGTTCGCCTTCATCGGGAATCGAGATGACGCGCCCTGTCGCCGGTTCGGCCAGCCCGGGGATGTCGATCCTCACATCGGCCACGACGCGGGACTCGACCACGTCTATCCCGGGAATCTTCCGCAGTCTGGCTGCCGCAGACTCCGGCGCACGCGTCACGGTCGCGAACACGTCCGCGAACCGCGCACGCTCGTAGTAGTCGTCGCGACTCGACTGCAGCGAAGCGAGCGCGCTGAGCATCGTCAAACAGACGCCGACGCCGCCCCCGACGACGGCCGCAATCGCCAGCAGTTGGGGCCACAAATGACGAACGTCGCGGATCAACTTCACATCGAGGGCACGCACGACGTCACCACGACAGCGATTCCGGCGCGGCTCTGCGCGCGTTCCGGTTCACCGACGTGACGCGGCCGTCGGTGAGGCAAACGATCCGGTCGGCCATCGCGCCGATCGCCACGTTGTGCGTGATGACGACCGTGGTGGTGTTCAGCGTCTGATTCGCCTGCGCGAGCGCCGCCAGGACGACGCGGCCGGTCGACGCATCAAGGGCGCCGGTCGGCTCGTCGCACAGCAGCGCCGCGGGGCGCTTCGCTATGGCGCGGGCGATGGCGACACGCTGCTGCTCGCCGCCCGAGAGCTGCGATGGAAAGTGGTTGAGACGTTCGCCGAGGCCGACGAGCGCCAGCGCCGCACCCGGGTCCATCGGGTCGTCCGCGATGTCGGTGACGAGCGCGACGTTCTCCCGAGCGGTGAGGCTGGGGATCAGGTTGTAGAACTGAAACACGAATCCGACGTGTTCGCGTCGATACCGCGTGAGCGCATCGTCATCGTCGGCGGCGAGGTCGTGGTCGGCGTAGAACGCGGTGCCGGTCGACGGACGGTCGAGCCCGCCGATGATGTTGAGGAGCGTCGACTTGCCGCTACCGGATGGACCCAGGAGGACGACGAATTCGCCGGCGTGGACGTTCAGCGTGACGCCGCGCAGCGCGTGGACGTCGACGTCGCCCATCCGATACACCTTCGTCACCTCTACCAGATGGAAGACGGGTTTGGTGCAGGCAGTCATCACGCGGCTTGTCCCGTCAGGATCGCGCGGAGCGATCGTCGTATTGCGTCCCACTAGTTGACGGTCTGCGGCGTGCGTTGTCCGTGCAACGCTCCGAGCGCCCGATCCAGCGTGACGTCGCGACGGTAAATGTCGTCCGCGAACCGAATGGTGCCGTCCTCCGGCATCACCGCGGCCGTCGTGTAAAACAGAATGACCTGGATCGGCCGCGGCAGCGGTACGTGAACCGTGTCCTTTCCAATGGTCGCTGCCGCGATGCGGTCACGCGTCCACTCCGGCCGATCGCGCAGCACCCATTCCGCCAGCGCGATGGGATCCGCCACCCGGACGCATCCATGGCTGAAATCGCGGCGGCTGCTCGCAAACAGCGCCTGCGCCGGCGTGCCGTGCATGTAGACGTCTTCACTGTTCGGAAAGACGAACTTGATGAGGCCGAGCGCGTTCCGCGGGCCTGGCCGCTGGCGCACGCGCAGCGTCCCGCGTTCGAGCTCGGCCAGCGTGGCAGCCGTCAGGCCGACGCGCGACGCGTTGTCGCCGGCGCCGCGAACGATTTCCATATCCTCTCGGCGGAGGTAATCGGGATCCCGACGGATCTTCGGCAGCACCTC
>JAICSD010000291.1 GCA_025937075.1 Vicinamibacteria bacterium
CGATCGGCGCGTGCCGCCGCGGGCGGCGCGGTGATTGCCGCTGCCACGGCGCACAGAGAGAGAAGGATGGCTGCGATTTTAATGCATTCATACTAATCTCCTTCAGACGTGACGCCCACATCCTTTCCCGAGTGGCTCGAGCCGATGGCGGCAACGCTCACGCAGGAACGGTTCACCGGACCGGAATGGACGTTCGAACGGAAGTTCGACGGCATCCGGCTGCTGGCGTTCAAGAATGATTCGGGGGTTCGCCTGCTCTCGCGTAATCGCTTGCCGCAGACCATCCCCGGCGTTGCGCGGGCCGTGGCGGACCTGCCGGTGCGCGAGGTGATCCTGGACGGCGAGGTCACGTGGGGCTCGCGGGGTGGCGGCTATCACGTGTTCGACATGCTGTGGCTGGATGGCCGCGTGCTGACATCCTTGCCCATCGAAGAGCGCCGCGCGCTGCTGGAGGCGCTTCCGCTGCGTGCGCCGCTGCTGCGCGTCTCCGCGTTAGACGACGAGGCGCCGTGGGAGCGGGCTCGCCGCGAGGGTTGGGAAGGCGTGATCGCGAAGCGCCGCGGATCGCCGTACGAGCACCGCCGCTCCCGTCATTGGCTCAAGATGAAATGCGAAGCCACCCAGGAGCTCGTCGTTGGCGGCTTCACGGATCCGCAAGGCACGCGTGTGGGCCTCGGCGCGCTGCTCGTCGGCTACTTCGAGGGGGGCGACTTCGTCTTCGCCGGAAAGATCGGGACCGGCTTCGATACGAAGCTGCTGCGCGAGTTACGGGCGCGCCTCGACGCGATCGAGCTGCCGGCATCGCCGTTCACGAAGGCCGCCGGCCTTCCGCGCCTCCGCACACATTGGGTAAGGCCCGAGATCGTCGTCCAGGTCGCGTTCATCGAGTGGACTGTTCATGGCAAGCTGCGCCACCCGCGACTGATCGGGATCCGCACCGACAAGGCCGCGCGCGAGGTCGTACGGGAGACGCCGTGATCACGCACCCGAATAAGATCCTGTTTCCTGAGCAGGATGGGTCGCCTGCGATCACGAAGGGGGAGCTCGCAGCCTATTACGAGGCAATCGCGCCCGTGATGCTGCCTCACATCCGCGGGCGTCCGATCACGATGGAGCGGTATCCGGCGGGTATAGGCGCGAAGGGCTTTTTTCAAAAAGACGTGTCGCGCGGTTTCCCCGCGTGGCTCGAGCGCGTCGAGGTCCCGAAGAAGGACGGCACCGTCCATCATCCGCTCGTGGACGACACGAAGGCGCTGCTCTGGGTGGCCAACCAGAATTGCATCACGATGCATGTGTGGACGTCGCGCGCGCCGGAGTTGCTTCGACCGGATATCTGCGTCTTCGATCTCGACCCGCTGCGCGACGAACCGCGCGTCCTCCGGGACGCGGCGCTGAGGCTTCGCGATCTGCTGTCCGAGCTGGGACTCGTGAGCTGGGTGAAGACCACCGGCTCGAAGGGCTTTCATATTGCGGTTCCAGTCGACGGCAAGGCCGAGTTCCCGCAGGTCGCGGGATTCGCTCACGCCGTGGGAACGCTGCTCGTCTCCCGCGATCGGGATCATCTGACGCAGGAGTTCAGCAAGGCGGATCGCGGCGGACGGATTCTCGTCGACACGGGACGAAACGGCTACAGCGCGACGTTCGCGGCGCCATATACCGTTCGCGCGAAGCCGGGCGCGCCCGTCTCGGCGCCGTGCACGTGGGAAGAGGTCGAGCGCGGAGAGGCGACGCCGCGAAGCTTCACGCTGCGGAACATGCCGGAGCGCATCGAGGCGGCGGGCGATCTCTGGTCGGACATGCGGAAGCGCCGGCGCTCGCTGCGGCCGGCGGCGGAGCGTCTTCGCCGGATGAGGCAGTAGCGTGAGCACAGTCGACGCCGAGGGGCGAAGATCCTCGGATAAAAGTCGTCGGCCGTGATCTCACTCGGCGCCGATGCCCAGATAGGTCCTGAGCTTCTCCTCATCGAACTTCGATTCAGCGCCGGGCTCGCGCGTGAGGAGCGACGCCGCCGCACCGAAGAGGAATCCTGCCGGCATCGAAACGATCCCAGGGTTGCGCAGCGGGAACAACGCGTGCGGATTGTGCAGGATGTCGACCCAGATCGTCGGGCTGATCACGATCAGCCCGAGCGAGGTTACGGCGCCGGCGACGATTGAGGCCACGGCGCCAGCGGTGTTGAATCGCCGCCAGACGATTGACAGGAGCAGGGCCGGAAAGTTGGCGCTCGCCGCAACCGCGAACGCCAGCCCCACCATGAACGCGACGTTCTGTCCCTTGAAGACAATCCCGAGGACGATGGCGGCGACGCCGAAGACGAGGGTTGCGCCGCGGGCAACACGGATCTGCTCGCGCTCGGTCGCACGTCCCTTACGCACCGCGTGCATGAAGATGTCGTGCGACAGCGTGCTCGCGCCGGCGAGCGTGAGGCCGGCGACGACCGCCAGAATCGTCGCAAACGCCACGGCGGCGATGAAGCCGAGGAACGGCGTGCCGCCGAGCAGTTCCGCGATGAGCGGGGCCGCCATGTTGCCGCCTGCATCGACGCGACGAATCAGCTCACGGCCGACGAGCGCGGACGCACCGAATCCCACGATGGGAATGATCAGGTAGAAGTAGCCGATGAATCCGGTCGCATAGAGGACCGATGCGCGCGCGGCTCGCGCGTCCGGCACCGTATAGAACCGCATCAGGATGTGCGGAAGGCCGAGCAGCCCGAACATGAGCGCGAGGCCGAGCGACACGGCGTCTATCGGATCGGCGACGAGCCCTCCCGGTTCGAGCGCCGCCTGGCCGTAGCGCGCGGCGACGGCGCTGTAGAGGGATCCCGGCGAGAATTCGAATCGGGAGAGGACGAGGACCGTCAGCAGCGTCACACCGAACAGCAGGAGGATCGCCTTGATGATCTGGACCCAGGTCGTTGCGATCATCCCTCCGAAGAGCACATAGGCAAGCATCACGATGCCGACGACGAGCACCGCCCATTCGTAGCGGAGGCCGAACATCAGCGTGATGAGATTGCCCGCGCCGACCATCTGCGCGAGCACGTAGAACAGCAGCGTGAGGATCCCGCCGAACGCCGATGCAATCCGGACCGGCACCTGGCGCAGCCGGAACGCCACGACGTCGGCGAACGTGAACTGGCCCAGATTCCGGAGCGGCTCCGCGATGAGGAACATGAGCGCCGGCCAGCCGACGAGCCAGCCGGTTGCGTAGATCATGCCGTCGTAGCCGCGCAGCGCCACGAGCCCCGTGATCCCCAGGAACGACGCGGCGCTCATGTAATCGCCAGCGAGCGCGAGGCCGTTCTGGAGCGGGCTGATCGATCGTCCGGCGGCGTAGAACTCGCGCGTCGATCGCGTGTGGCGCGCCGCCCAGTACGTGACGGCGAGCGTGATGACGACGATCCCGATGAAGAACAGAATGCCCGAGACCGTCGGCGTGCCGAGAGCTGTCTGCATTGCGCTACTCGGAATGCGGCATCTGCGTGCGGCGGAGCCTCGTGGCCTCGGCGTCGAAATATCGATTTGCCCAGGCGACGTATGCCGCTGTCAATACCCAGGCCGCCGCGATCACAGCGGCGCCGAGCGGAATCCCGATTGTCGTCGCCGGCCCGATTCGGCGCGACAGCAGCGCACGGTCGAAGGCGATCAGGAGGATGTAGCCGTAGTAGAGGACGAAGAGCAGCGCCGTCAGGACCAGCGACATGCGCCAGCGCCGCCGCACGAGGCGGCGGAATTCCGGTGACGTCAGCAGGTGGCGCGTCGGGGCGGGGGCAGGCTGCGGCACGCTCAGGCCGCCGCATTGTAGCGCGGACGCGGCGTGCGGGTGCGTGGGCGGGTGCGGGGTCAGGTGTTCGGGATTCGGGGTCCGGGTTCGGGATTCGGCGTTTTCGGGACCTCGGGACTCCACTCGGTATACTCGCTGCCGATGATTCGACACGTTGGCGCGCTGATCATCGGCGCGCTCATGCTGCAGCAGTCCGCACCCACACTCGCGCCCGCGACCCGTGCAGCCGTCGCGGAGCGTGTCATGAAGCTGACGCGAAGCTCCCCGTGGAAGCTCGCATCGACCATCCCTGTCGCGTTCACCACCCATCACCCGCAGGGCATGGTGAAGATCGGCGAGACGCTGTTCGTCTCCTCGGTTGAAATCACCGCGCGTCCGAAACCGCTGCTTCCGCCGGTTGGCGGACAGGATCGCGGCGCGGGTGCCGGCGTGGGACACCTGTTCGAGATGGACACGTCGGGGAAGTTGCTATCGGACCTGACGCTCGGAGAAGGAACCATCTATCACCCGGGCGGGATCGATTACGACGGCCGTTACATCTGGGTACCGGTCGCCGAATACCGCCCCGACAGCACGTCGATCATCTATCGCGTCGATCCCGAAACGATGAAGGCGCAGGAGGTCTTCAGGGTTGCCGATCACATCGGCGCCATTGCGCACGACACGGACGATGGCACGTTGCATGGTGTGAGCTGGGGCTCGCGGCGCTTCTATCGATGGACGCTCGACGGGCACGGGCGCGTGAGGAACGCCGCCGCGGCGCTCGATACCGTCCGCACCCTGAATCCGTCGCATTACGTCGATTACCAGGACTGCAAGTACGCCGGCGGCCACCGGATGCTCTGCACGGGCGTGACCGAGATTCGCGGCGCTCCGGACGTCCCGCTGTTTCGGCTCGGCGGTATGGACCTCGTCGACCTGCGGGACAGACGTCCGCTGCATCAGGTCCCGATCCTTCTCTGGACGCAATCCGGATTCGACATGACCCACAATCCAGTCTGGGTCGAGGCCACCGATACAGGTCTCCGCGCCTGGTTCATGCCCGAGGATGACAAGTCGACGGTCTATATTTATGAGGTGGACCTTCGCTGATCACGGCCGACGGCTCATCACGAAGACCACGAAGGACATAAAGATCACGAGGAACAATAATTGTCTTTGTGATCTTCGTGAGCGTCGAAATCTTCGTGACCAGGCGTGGGCCGTGATCTCCTCCCCCGAAACACAAAGGCCGCGCTCGCCGTAACACTGAATGAGCCCCCGATCACGCGGCCGCGGGCCGCGGAAGGAGGGAAGTACGCGAGGGAGCGTCGCGACCGAGCCACGCGGACGGAGCGCGCCGTCGAAGCGGCGCGCGAGAGAGCGTGTAGGGGGGTCCGGCGGGGCGAAGCCCCCCGGAAAGGAACTGTCATGCGCCGCCGCAATCTCCTGATTGCGACCGCCGCTCTCGGCAGCGTTGCGGTCCTCGCGGCGGGCCGCGCGCTTCGCCGGCTCCCGCCGGTTGACGTCATCACGGCTCCGGTTACGGTCGGGCCGATCCAGCGCGACATCCTGACGACCGGCACGCTCGAGGCAGTCACCACCGTCGAGATCGGATCGCAGCTGTCCGGCACCATTCAGGCCGTCGACGTCGACTACAACTCGATCGTGCACAAGGGCGAAGTGCTGGCCCGTCTCGATCCGGCCAGCTTTCAGGCGGATCTCGACCACGCACGCGGGACGCTCGCGCAGGCGAACGCCGATCTCGAGAACGCGCGTGTCGCTGCCGCGGACGCGCAGACGAAGCTCACGCGGGCGCAGCAGTCGATCGCCGACGAGCTGATCACGCCGTCGGACCTCGAAGATGCCACGGTGGCGTCGGACACCGCGAATGAGGCGGTGAAGAGCGCGGCCGCGCAGGTCGTGGTCGCGAAGGCCGCCCTCGATCAGGCAAGGCTCAACCTTGCGCACACGGTCATCGCCTCACCCATCGACGGCATCGTCGTCTCCCGGAGCATCGATCCGGGACAGACGGTTGCGGCGACATATCAGAGCCCGACGCTGTTCGTGGTCGCGCCGGATCTGTCGCGCATGCAGCTGCAGGCGACGATCGACGAGGCGGACGTCGGCGGCCTGCG